>NZ_JAPSIW010000789.1 GCF_031178505.1 Streptomyces sp.
CGCGCCCGGGCGTCCCTGCGCGCTGGCAGACTGGGAGGTGATGCGTCGACGACGGAGCGGGCACCCTCGCCGGCCGCTGGGTCGGGGCCTCCGGAGGCAACGGACTGGTGGGGATGCGGGAGCGGGTGGAACTCGCCGGGGGCACCTTCGAGGCCGGCCCCCGGCTCGGCAGCGGATGGCACGTACGTGCCTCGATTCCGACAAGGACGAAGTGATGACGCAGGCGGACAGACCGATCCGGGTGGCCGTGGTGGACGACCAGCCGCTGATCCGGGCCGGATTCTCGATGGTGCTGGCCGGTCAGGACGACATAGAGGTGGTCGGGGAGGCGGAGAACGGGGCCCAGGCCCTCGACCTGCTGGACAGGGTCGAGGCGGACGTCGTGATCATGGACATCCGCATGCCCGTCATGGACGGCATCCAGGCCACGGAGCAGGTGATGCTGCGGGACGATCCGCCCGGGGTGCTGGTGCTGACCACCTTCGACGACGACGAGGACGCCTTCGCGGCGCTGCGCGCCGGAGCCGGCGGCTTCCTGCTGAAGAACGCCCCCGCCACGGAGGTCGTCAACGCCATCCGGGTCCTGGCCGCGGGGGAGTCGGTGGTGGCGCCGCGCATCACCCGGCTGCTCCTCGACCGGGTCGCGGACCGGCTGGCACCGGTGAACGAACAGGCCGAGCGGCTGGACGTGCTCACCGCACGCGAGCGGGACGTACTCACCCTGATCGCCCGGGGGCTGTCCAACGCCGAGATCGCGTCGGACCTGTACGTCGCGGAGGCCACCGTGAAAACGCACCTGAGCAACCTCATGGCCAAGCTGCACCTGAGGGACCGTGCCCAGGCCGTCGCGTTCGCCTATCAGTCCGGGCTGGTCCGTCCCTCCCCCTGAGGGTGCAGAAGCCCGCCGGGGGTCCTGCCCCCGGGGGTGCAGGAACCGCCCCGCCCGGTGGGCCAGATCCGCCCCCTCGATCTCGGATGCGTGGCCGATGTCCCGCGGGCCGCCGGACTCCAGACTTCTCATGCCGCCGAACGCGGCCGAGAAGACACCCACTGGAGGACCCGATGAACACCGCGCCCGCCACCGCCCCCGCCACGAACGACGACCGCAACCGCAAGCGCGACCGCGTCGTCCTCGGCGCCGCCACGGCCGTGATCGCCGCGGCCCTGGTCGCCGGGGCCGGCTACTGGTGGCAGGGCAGGAACGAGCTCAGCCAGGCCTCCGCCGCCGACTGCGAGCTGGCGCGGCGCATCGTCACCGAGGCCGAGCGGATCTCCACCGCTTCGGCGTCGGAGGCGCGGAAGTGGTGGGAGGAGACCGGCGACGAACGCCGCGCGCGGATGGAGGACGGCTACCTCGGAGCCACGATCTCCACCTACGAGGGGTACGCGCTCGAAACCGCCCGGAACCCCGCCGCGGCGCCGTCCGCCGAGGAGCTGAAGGTCCTCCAGGAGAAGGCGCGGGGACACTGCGCGGACGCCGGCATCACCCTGTCCATGCCGCGGCTCGGCTCCTGACCCGGATCGCGAGGGCCCTCCCCATGGCTGTCCACACCGTCGCCCCCGGCGACCCACCGGACGACGTCATCACCGCCACCGCCCTGGTGAAGACCTACCGCCAGGGCACCGCCGAGGTGCGGGCCCTGGACGGGGTGTCCGTCGGTGTGCAGCGCGCCCGGTTCACCGCCGTCGTCGGCCCCTCCGGATCGGGGAAGTCGACCCTGATGCACTGCGTCGCCGGACTCGACACCGTCACCTCCGGCCGGATCGTCCTGGACGGAACGGAGATCACCGGGCTGCCCGACCGGCAGCTGACCCGGGTGCGGCGGAAGCGGATCGGATTCGTCTTCCAGTCGTTCAACCTGCTGCCCCAGCTGACCGCCTACGAGAACATCGTGCTGCCCGTCACCCTGTCCGGCGGGCGCCCGGACCGCGCCCTGGTGGAGCACCTCTGCGAAGTCCTCGGTATCGCCCACCGGGTGGCGCACCGCCCGTCCGAGCTGTCCGGGGGCCAGCAGCAGCGGGTCGCCGTGGCCCGGGCGCTGGTGGCCCGGCCGGCCGTGGTCTTCGCCGACGAGCCCACCGGCAACCTCGACTCCCGGGCCGGCGCCGAGGTCCTCACCGTGCTGCGCCAGGCCGTCGACGACCTCGGCCAGACGGTCGTGATGGTCACCCACGACCCCGCGGCCGCGCGGTACGCGGACCGGGTGCTGACCCTCGCGGACGGACGCGTCCGCAGCGACGAGCACACCGCCCCCTCCCGGCGGGTCGCCGCCCTCGCCACCGACGTCATGGGGAGGCGGCGATGAGGGGCCCGGTGAGGGGCCCGTGGCGCGCGACCCTCCTGGGCTCCCAGGTGGCGGAGCTGCTGCGGCGGCCCGGACGGTTCGCGGCCACCGGACTGTCGCTGCTGATCGCGGCCTTCGTCGTCTTCGGCGCCGTCATGGCCCAGCAGATCGTCACCGCGACCGTCGTCGAGCAGTTCCGCGGCACACCCGAGGCGGTGTCGCTGGTGGTCACGCCCGGCGACGACGGCGAGGACATCGGCGAGGCCGGGCTCCGCGCCGTCCGGAGGACGCCCGGGGTCGCCGAGGCCGTCGGCCGGCTCGACGGCGGCGCCCCGCTGGACGGCAGCGCCGTCGAACGCTACCTGGACCTGTCCGCGGACCCGGGCGCCGGCGCCCTGGCGGCAGTCCGGCTGGTCAAGGGCACGTACCCCTCCGGGCCGGGCCGGGTCGCCGTCAACACGGAGGCCGCTCGGGCCTACGACCTCGCCCCCGGATCGTCGCTCGTCCTGCTGCGGCCCGGAACCGACGGCGAGGGCACCCAGCGGGTGAGCGTCGAGGTCAGCGGCATCGTCCGCGCCACCTCGACGGGCGACACCCGGCCCACCGGTTACGCCCCCGGCCCCTGGCTCCGGGAACTGCTCGGCGTCCCGGGCTACTCCCGCATCGACATCCGCACCGACACCGCGTCCGCGTCCTCCGCGTCCGGTTCCGCGTCCGGTTCCGCGTCCGGTTCCGGGGCCGCGGACCCGGCGGAGCGGATCCGGCAGGCGGTGCCCGGAGCGTCGGTGCGGTCCGGGGACGAGGTGCGGGAGGAGGAGGCCGACGCGGCGGTG
>NZ_JAPSIW010000790.1 GCF_031178505.1 Streptomyces sp.
GGCGCCACCGTCCGCACGGCGGCCAACGTCGACAAGAGCTGGGTCGACCGGGACGCGCGCGCGTTGTTCAGCGACCGCCTGGGCGGCCTGCCGGTGACCGTCGTCAACGACGCGGACGCGGCCGGCGTCGCCGAGATGCACTTCGGCGCGGGGCGCGGCCGCACGGGCACGGTCGTCCTCCTCACCTTCGGCACCGGCATCGGCAGCGCCGTCTTCACCGACGGCGTCCTCGTCCCCAACACCGAGCTGGGCCACCTGGAGCTGGACGGCCACGAGGCCGAGAAGCGGGCCTCCAGCAAGGTCAGGGACGACCACGACATGTCCTGGGAGGACTGGGGGCACCGGGTGCGGTCCTACCTCGCCCACCTGGAGATGCTCTTCTCGCCCGAGCTGTTCATCATCGGCGGCGGGGTCAGCCGCAAGGCGCACAAGTTCCTGCCGTACCTCGACGGCATCCGCGCGGAGATCGTCCCGGCCCAGCTGCAGAACAACGCGGGGATCGTCGGCGCGGCGATGCGGGCGGCGGAGGGGCAGCCGGCCGCCGGCTGACGTCGCGCGGCGCGGGGTGGGCGCCGGCCGGGGGACCGGCCGCCGGGGGCGGGCGGAGCGGTGCAGGTCAGGCCGGTGCGCGGCCCTCGCGGGCGGCGACCCGGCGCCGTACCAGCCGGATCCGGCGCACCAGCACGATCGTGCCGGTGACCAGGGTGCCGCCGTACAGCCACCCGGCCTCCGTGGCCAGCGCGGTCACGAAACCGGTGAGCGCGCCGGTGAAGCCGTCACCGCCGTCCGCCACGGTGGGCAGGCCCACGGCGAAGGCGATCGGCACCACGATCGGCGCGGTCAGCAGGTCCACCCCGCGCACCCAGCAGGCGGTCAGCGCGCAGGCCGGCAGGAACAGCGCGCCGTACACCGTCCGCGACGCCCCGAACAGCGCCAGGTCGAGGAGCCCGAACACGAGCATCGCCGCCGCGCAGAACAGACCGCCGCCCAGCCCGGTCAGCCGCGGGCCGGGCAGCGGGCGCGCGGCCCGGGGCGAGGCCGGTCCGGACGGCTGCACCGGCGCGGGCCCGCGAGCGGCGGCCCCGGGCAACCGCCGGGCTCCCGGTCCCGCCCCCGGCCCCGGCACCCGTACGGCGCCCCTTGCCTCCCGTGCCCCCTCTGCGTCCCGTACGCCCTTCGCTTCCTCCCGCACGCCCCCCGCATCCCCCACGTCTCTCACGGCCCCGGCATCTCGCGGGTCCCCCGTGCCGCGGTCGTCCACCGGCCCGCCGGCGGCGCCGTCGGCCGCCGGCAGGCTCCGCTCCGCCCGGCCCTGCGGGGGCAGCGGCGGCCGGTCGCCTCGCGGTCGGTATCGAGCAGGTCGCGTTCCGTGTTGCTCCACTGGTCCAACTTAGGTCGGTTAATGTGCGGAATCGGCTCTCGGACACGCCGAGGGCCGGTTTGGCCATGCGTTCGACTGCCCGCGTGCTCCGTACCGCACACCCCGTAGACTGGTGGATCGGCCCCGTCCGGGCCCCGCTCCCTCCGCACCCTCACGTACGGGAAGTCGCAACGTGTCGCTCACGATCGGAATCGTCGGTCTGCCGAATGTCGGCAAGTCGACCCTGTTCAACGCCCTGACCAAGAACGACGTGCTGGCGGCCAACTACCCGTTCGCCACGATCGAGCCCAACGTCGGCGTGGTCGGCGTCCCCGACCCGCGCCTGACCAAGCTGGCCGAGATCTTCTCCTCGGAGAAGGTCCTCCCGGCCACCGTCGACTTCGTCGACATCGCGGGCATCGTGCGGGGCGCGAGCGAGGGCGAGGGCCTGGGCAACAAGTTCCTCGCCAACATCCGCGAGTCCGACGCGATCTGCCAGGTCATCCGCGCCTTCAAGGACGAGAACGTCGTCCACGTCGACGGCAAGGTCTCGCCCAAGGACGACATCGAGACGATCAACACCGAGCTGATCCTCGCCGACCTCCAGACCATCGAGAAGGTCCTGCCGCGCCTCCAGAAGGAGTCGCGCATCAAGAAGGACGTCGCCCCCAAGGTCAAGGCCGTCGAGGAGGCCAAGGAGATCCTGGAGAAGGGCGACACCCTCTTCGCCCACGGCATCGTCCAGAACACCGAGCGCGCCGAACTCCTCCACGACCTGCACCTCCTCACCACCAAGCCCTTCCTCTACGTCTTCAACGTCGACGAGGACGAGCTGACCGACGAGGACTTCAAGAACGAGCAGCGCGCCCTGGTCGCCCCCGCCGAGGCGATCTTCCTCAACGCCAAGCTGGAGGCGGACCTCGCCGAGCTGGACGAGGAAGAGGCCCTGGAGCTCCTCCAGTCCGTGGGCCAGGACGAACCCGGCCTCGCCACCCTCGCCCACGTCGGCTTCAACACCCTCGGCCTCCAGACCTACCTGACGGCCGGCCCCAAGGAATCCCGCGCCTGGACCATCAAGAAGGGCGCCACCGCCCCCGAGGCGGCCGGTGTCATCCACACCGACTTCCAGAAGGGCTTCATCAAGGCGGAGGTCATCTCCTTCGACGACCTGGTGGAGACGGGCTCGGTCGCGGAGGCCCGGGCGAAGGGCAAGGCGCGCATGGAGGGCAAGGACTACGTGATGCGGGACGGGGACGTGGTGGAGTTCCGCTTCAACGTCTGACACGTCCAGCAAAAGGCCGCCTGACCTGCGACGGAGTGGGTCGGGCGGCCTTTGCGGTCCGTACGGAGTCCGCAGCGTGCTGGATGACTCCGGCACGCGGGGGAGCGGTTACGCCGCTTCGTCGACCTGTGGCTGGGCATCGGTGGACCGGTCCGCGTACGCCTGGTCGACGGCGGCCCGGGTCCGCTCCTCGGAGTCGTGCCACAGGTGGGTGTAGACGTTCAGCGGCATGGCCGCGTTGGTGAGGCTGCGGCGCTCGGAGACCGTCCTTCACGGACTCGCCGTGCTTGGTCAGCAGGCTGGCGTAGTGATGCCGGAGGGCGTGGGGTCCGGTGCCCTTCGGTATGCCGGCCTTCGCGCAGGCGGGCCGCCAGGACCCGTTCATGAAGTGCGTGTAGACCACGGGTCCGCACAGTGACCACGTAGCCTCGAAGGGCGCAGTCGGCGCCGCTGACACCAGTCAGATGCCCC
>NZ_JAPSIW010000791.1 GCF_031178505.1 Streptomyces sp.
TTCGACCGGGCGTAGTTGACGAGGAAGTGCGCCTCGGCCACCGACAGGCGCTCCAGCTCCTCCGGCGAGACCGACTCGTTCGGCGCGTGGATCTGCGCCTCCGGCTCGCTCAGACCGATGAGCAGGATCTCCGACTCCGGATACAGCGAGGCCAGCGTGTTGCACAGCGGGATCGACCCGCCCATGCCCGCCGCCTGCATCTCCTGGCCCGGGTACGCGATCCGCATCGCCTCGGCCATCGAGGCGTACGCCGGGCTCGACGTGTCCGCCTGGAACGCCTGGCCCTGTCCGACCTGCTCGAAGCTCACCCGCGCGTTCCACGGGGTGTGCTTCTCGATGTGGGCGTACAGCAGCTTCGTCGCCTCCGCCGCGTCCTGGCCCGGCGGCACCCGCAGGCTGATCTGCGCGCGGGCGGTCGACGGGATCGACGGCGTCGCGCCGGCCACCGGGTGGCAGTCGATGCCGACGACCGTCACGGCCGGCCGGGCCCAGATCCGGTCCGCGACCGTGCCGGTGCCCGGCAGGTCCACGCCGGACAGCACCTTGGCGTCCTGGCGGAAGTCCTCCTCCGGGTACTGGAGGCCCTCCCACACCGTGTCGCGCGCCAGACCGTCGACGGCCGTGGCCCCGGTCTCGTCCCGCAGCGAGTCCAGCACCCGGATCAGCGCGGCCAGCGCGTCCGGGGCGGCGCCGCCGAACTGTCCGGAGTGCAGGTTGCCCTGCAGGGTGTCGATCCGCACCCGGATCATCGTCATACCGCGCAGCGTCGCCGTCACCGTCGGCAGTCCCACCCGGAAGTTGCCCGCGTCGCCGATGACGATCGCGTCGGCGGCCAGCAGCTCGGGGTGCTGCTCCGCGTACCGCTCCAGCCCGCCCGTGCCCTGCTCCTCCGAGCCTTCGACGATCACCTTGACCGTCACCGGCACACCGCCGTTGGCCTTCAGGGCGCGCAGCGCCAGCAGGTGCATCACGATGCCGCCCTTGCAGTCGGCGGCACCACGCCCGTACCAGCGGCCGTCGCGCTCGGTCAGCTCGAACGGCGGGGTGAGCCAGGCCGACTCGTCCAGCTTCGGCTGCACGTCGTAGTGGGCGTAGAGAAGGACGGTCGGCGCGCCGGCCGGGCCGGGCAGGATGCCGTACACCGACTGCGAACCGTCGGGGGTGTCGAGCAGTGCGACGTCCTCGAAGCCCTCGGCCCTCAGCGCGCCGGCCACCCAGTTCGCGGCCGCCTCGCACTCGCTGCGAGGGGCCACGGCCTCGTCCGCCACCGACTCGAAGGCGACCAGTTCCGCCAGCTCGGCCTTGGCCCGCGGCATCAGGGACCGGACGGTCTCGGCGATCGGGTGGGAGGTCATGGGCACGCTCCTGGTGGGTGCGACGTTACGACGGTGTGGAGACGTTCGGCGTATGTCGTGGTACGTCGAACGCACCGTCGATCCTACGGTGGGGCCCCGGCTGCCGAGCCGTAGGATGCGGACAGAGCAGACCACCGGTCGGATCAGGAGCAGAAGCACACCGTGAGCAGCGAGCACGCAGAGAACACCGGTCCGGAGCACACCGATTCCGTGGCTGCCGAGCCCGCGGGTACGACGCCCGATCCGACGCCCGACGCGGGGGAGGAGCAGGAGGACGCGCGGGACGCCGTCGCGGAGGGGACCGACGCGGCGGACGGGACGTCCGCGGACCGGATCTGGGACGTCGTGGTCGTCGGCGCCGGTCCGGCCGGCGCCTCCGCCGCCTACGCGGCCGCCGTCGCCGGGCGCCGGGTGCTGCTCCTGGAGAAGGCCGAACTGCCCCGCTACAAGACCTGCGGCGGCGGCATCATCGGTCCGTCGCGCGACGCGCTTCCGCCCGGTTTCGAACTGCCCCTGCTGGACCGGGTGCACGCCGTCACCTTCTCCATGGACGGCCGCTTCGCCCGCACCCGCCGTTCGCGCCGGATGCTGTTCGGCCTGGTCAACCGGCCCGAGTTCGACGCCCAGCTCGTGGAGCACGCCCAGAAGGCGGGCGCCGAGCTGCGGACCGGGGTCGCCGTGACCCGGGTGGAGCAGCACGGCCCCGGCGTCCCGGACCGGCGGACCGTCGCCGTCGTCCTGGCGGACGGCGAGCGAGTCCTCGCGCGGGCGGTCGTGGGCGCCGACGGCAGCGCCGGCCGGATAGGCGCCCATGTGGGGGTGAAGCTCGGCCAGGTCGACCTCGGCCTGGAGTCGGAGATTCCGGTCCCGCCGTCGGTGGCGGAGGACTGGAAGGGCCGCGTCCTCATCGACTGGGGCCCCATGCCCGGCAGTTACGGCTGGGTCTTCCCCAAGGGGGACACGCTGACGGTCGGCGTGATCTCTGCCCGCGGCGAGGGCGCGGCCACCAAGCGGTACCTGGAGGACTTCGTCGCCCGGCTCGGCCTCGCCGGCTTCGAGCCCACGATCTCCTCGGGCCACCTGACGCGCTGCCGCACCGACGACTCGCCGCTGTCCCGGGGACGCGTCCTCGTCTGCGGCGACGCGGCCGGACTGCTCGAGCCGTGGACCCGTGAGGGCATTTCGTACGCGCTCCGCTCCGGCCGGCTCGCGGGTGAGTGGGCGGTACGGGTCGCCGAGGCGCACGACGCGGTGGACGCGCGCCGGCAGGCGCTCAACTACGCGTTCGCCATCAAGGCGGGCCTCGGCGTGGAGATGGCGGTCGGGCGCCGGATGCTCGCCGTCTTCGAGCGGCGCCCGGGGCTCCTGCACGCGGTCATCACCGGTGTGCGGCCGGCCTGGAAGGCCTTCACCGACATCACGCGCGGTTCGGCCACCCTCGGCGGCATGGTCCGCTCCAACGGCCTGGCCCGCCGGGCCCTCGAACTCCTCGACCGGCGCATGGACACCTCGGCGGGCCACGGTCCGGCGGGGCGCGGCGTCCCGCCCCGCGCGCAGGACGGTACGGAGCGTTCCGGGGACGACGGGAGCCGCGCGAAGGGGCAGGACGGCGGGGTCACCGGGAGCACGGGGAGCGCCGGGACGCCGGGGGACACGGGCACGACGGGGAACGCGTAGGGCGGCGCCGCGGGGAGCGGGGCCCCGCCGACCGGCCCGAGTGCGCCGGGCGGCGGCGCGCGCACCGAGCCACCCCGCG
>NZ_JAPSIW010000129.1 GCF_031178505.1 Streptomyces sp.
GCCGAGCGGCACGCCATTACGGAGATAGAGGGGGACGGCGTCGAGGCCCTAGGGCAGAAACGCGAACACTTGCGGGCGGGACGGGAGAAGACTGCCCGGCTGAGGTTGGTGGGGGACCTGATCGCGGGGGCGGCTCTCGCTACCTGCGCTTCGGGTCGGGTTCCTTGGTACGACCCACAGAGCGGCGAGAGGGTCCGCGATTTGTTCCCGTCGGCTGCGCGCTGGGCGCGGCAGGTCGTGGGGGAGGCAAGAACCAAAGACTCGGTGGTGACTGCGGAGGCCCGGGAACAAGCGCGTGAGTGGCTGACGAGTGAGCTGCCGGACGGGAGCCTAGGACGTGTGCCTTTGCACTGGCCCCTGGAGTTTCCGGAGGTGTTTGTGGAGCAGGGGGGGTTCGATGCGGTTGTAGGGAATCCGCCCTTTTTGGGCGGTAAGAAGCTTACCGGGGCGCTCGGAGACGCATATCGAGAGTACATGGTTGACCACCTTGCGAAAGGAAAGCGGGGAAGTGCCGACCTGGTCGCATATTTTGAACTACGTGTCCATCAACTGCTGAACAAGAGGGGTCAGGCGGGTGTGATCGCGACCAACACCCTGGCGCAGGGCGACTCGCGGGAGGTTGGACTGGATCAGATTGTTTCCGACGGTGTTAGCATCCGGCGCGCCATTAAGAGTTCCCCGTGGCCGTCTAGTTCGGCGGTTCTAGAATACTGTGCCGTATGGACCAGCAAGCGGGCACTGGGTAGTGCTGCTAAATGCGTGCTAGGGGGTTTGGTCGTATCCAACGGTATTTCGACGTCGCTCAATCCAGCCACGCGTGAAAAATCCTGGGTGGATCGTCTCGACCGAAATGCGAAGAAGGTGTTCCAAGGGTCTCTGGTTCTGGTTGTTGATGGGTTCAGCATCTCAGAGCAGGTGGCTCGGGAATGGATCGAGGAAGAGGAGAAATATCGGGAGGTCCTTTTCCCTCTGCTGAACGGTCAAGATCTGAACGGCAGTCCAGACCTTTCGGCGAGCCGCTGGGTGATTAACTTCCATGAGTGGCCGGAGGGGCGGGCAAAGGAATACCGTAACGCTTACGCGAAGCTGCTGGCAGAGGTGAAGCCGGAGTGCGAGAGCAAGGATCCAAAATCGTACGCTGGTCTTATGGATCGGTGGTGGCAGTACTGGCGCCCGCGAAGCGACATGATCCAAGCTTTGAATGGTCTGGATCGATGTATTGTGCTGGCATTGGTGAGTAAATCGGTCATGCCGGCCATGGTCTCGACCAAGCAGGTTTTCACGCATCTACTTGGTGTATTCGCTTCTGACGACTATGCCTTGCTTGCTTTCCTGAGTAGTGCTCCACATTATTGGTGGGCTATCGACCGCGCCTCAACCATGAAGGGTGATCTCCGATATACCCCCACAGATGTTTTTGAAACCCTCGTTCGCCCTCCGCTCACCGAGCGTCTCCGCGCTTCAGGTAAGCGTCTAGACGCATTCCGCGGTGAGTTGATGCAGCGTCGTGGTATCGGACTTACCGCTGTTTACAACCTCGCCCATGACCCCGCCTGTCAGGACGATGACATTGTCGAACTCCGCTGCATCCATGAGGAGATCGACAAGGCCGTAGTCGATGCATACGGCTGGCACGACCTGCTGGACGAGGCCGGTCAAACTTCGCCCGCTGATGCGACGCACGAGATGGTCCTGCTGGACCACGGCTTCCACGAGACCGATCAGGGCACCCGCTATACCATTGGCTTGCTCGCCCGCACGGAGATCATTGACCGGCTGCGCCAGCTGAACCACCAGGTGTACGCCGACGAGGTCTATCTCGGCTTGCACAAGAAGCCGAAGAAGTACCCTGACATGCCCCCGCCCTCCGAGGACGCCCGCCGCAAGAGGGCTGAACAGAAGTGGTCCGTGAACGTTGACTTCGACGATGGCGGTGTCTTCCAACCGGAAGACACCATCTTCTGAGACAGGCGACGGTCACCTCTATGCTCAGGCTGATTGACGGATGTGCTCTCAAAACCTTGGTGCTGCATATCGACTGGCTGGAGCGCATTACTGACTTCAGGCGTGGTTTCGGTGGGGCTGACGGCCCATGATCCCTGCGGTATGCCGGGTACATGAGGTACGCGCAAGGGGGTGGGCTGACCGACGTGCGGCGCGCCTTTCGCGGGAAATTTGCGGATGGAGGCGGCCGACCGTTCCCAACAGGGCGACGAGAACGCGCACATCGCGCATGACTTGCGCGTCAGCGTCCGATCGGTCCAGCGCTGGCGCAAGACCTGGTCACAGGGTGGGCCGAGAGCCCTGGCCTCAAAGGGGTCGGCATCGCTGCCGCTGCTCAGCGACGAACTCTTCGCCGTGCTCGAGCGGGAACTGCGCAATGGCCCGGTTGCGCACGGCTGGCCGGACCAGGCCTGGACTCTGTCGCGGATCAAGACCCTGATCGGGCGCCGGTTCCACAAGAGCTACACCGTCCAGGGTGTCGCCGCGCTTCTCAGACGGCATGGCTGGACCTGCCAGGTTCCCGCTCGCCGTGCCGTCGAGCGAGACGATGCGGCGGTGGCCGGCTGGGCGAAGGAGACCTGGCCGCAGGTGGAAGGATCGTGGCGGCGCTCGGCGCCTGGCTCGTCTTCGAGGACGAAGCCGGATTCTCTATGACGCCGCCGACCACCCGCACCTGGTCCCGCCGCGAACACACCCCCGTCGTCCGTGTCCGGGGCCGATCCCGCGCCGCTTCCCGTCGCCGCGCTGGTCTGCTACAAGCCCGGCGAACGCCCCGGCTGATCTACCGGCCCTGTCCCGACGCGCGTCCCGACGGGCGCAAGAACTTCTCGTGGAAGGACTACCGCGACCTGATCCAGACCGCTCACGACCAGCTCGGCGGCCCCATCGTGCTGGTCTGGGACAATCTCATCACCCACCTCACGGCAGGGATGTGTCGTTGCATCGCTGACCGTGACTGGCTCACGGCCTTTCAACTGCCGCCCTACGCACCCGATCTCAACCTCGTCGAAGGCATCTGGTCCGTACTACGGCGCACCGTCGTGGCCAGTCGGGCCTTCGCCGATCCCGACGACCTGATCACCGCTGTCCGTCGGGGACTATGCCAACTCCAGTACCGCCCCGACGTCCTCACCGGCACAGGCCTCCAGCGCGAGCCACCATGACGACATCACGCATTCAAGGTCAGTAGTGAGCAGAGTATGGAGTACCCTCCGCCGCAATGCGCCCGCGCTCACCCTTCCGTCCATACGCACCGCGAGGCGCTATGTCCCCATCTGGCGTCGTCTTCGACCACCGCCTTGTCCAGATCGCCGTCGTCGGTCACGCGACCTCTGACCACTCTGTCATCCTGCCGATGGACGCGCACGAGCTGGACCTCTGGCGTAAGGCGCGCAACCTGCCGAAGGAGGCAGCACCCACTGCCCCGTCGGTCACCGAGGTACCCGTTACGCCCACTCCGGTAGGGTCCTCGTGATCTTCCAAGGCTTCGATCAGCAAAACGGAACGACTCAGAGCTCAACTGGTCCGTATCGCGTGCCTCGAAGAGACCATTCCGCTGCTCGACCTGGAAGGCGGGCGCACCGTCCCGGACGACACACTTCGCCGCATGCTGACAACCATAGACCGCAAGGTGAGCCCAGACGTTCACCTGCTCTCGGTCCTTGCGACCGCACCCGAGGGCGGCCCCACCTTGTTCTTCCGCAAGATCCTCAAGGATCTCGGCCTCGCTGTACCACACACGGACCACGTGCTACTGATGGTTTGGCGCAGGGAACAGGAGCGGGTCCACGCGGCGTACGCGACCCCGCCGCGTCCCCTACCGCCCCGCCTTGTTCCGAGGGCGCAATGCAGTCAACGGACCGGACAGTCCCCGGCGGAGGAAAGGAAGGCTGCCCAGGCTTCCCGAGTGAGATCGACTTTCGGCCCCCGCTTGTTCTTCGAGTCCCGTACGACGATCGCGCAGACTGTTTCGGCGACCTCGATGCAGTCACCACCCTCCGGGCCGCTATGGCTGCTCTTCCGCCACATCAACTGGTCGGTGTCCGTGCCCCGCTCCATGTTCATTCCGCTCCTAGCAAGCGCTCGATGAAACGCGCCGACTCCATACCGTTGAGAGCCTGCGTCCGCAGCTTGCCATACCTCAGTCCGAATTGGCTCACCTTGTTCGGGTCAGTGATCACGACGCCCTCGCCATGTGACTCGAAGTAGGCCACCTGCTGGTGCGACGTGGTCTCCAACAAGACCATCGGTCCGTGGAGACCCGCATGGGCGCCGTGTGAGATGGGCAGGACCTGGATCTCGACGTTGCGCATTTCGCTGCGGTCCAAAAGACGTTGGAGCTGCGTTCGCAGGACATCGGCGCCGCCCACGGGGCAACGCAGCACCCCTTCGCCGATGACGAACGAGATCTCGATTGCGGGCGAGCGGGTCAGCCGCTTCTGCCGCTCAAGTCGCGCTTCCAAGCGCTGGTCAATGATCTCGTCGTCCATGGGCGGACAGTGGCAGCAGAGCAAGGCCCGCGCATACTCCGGCGTTTGCAGCAGCCCTGGCACCACCAACGGATCGTAAGTGAACCGACTCACCGCCTCCGCTTCGATCGACGCGAAGTCCTGGAAGAACTTAGGCAGTTTGGCCCTGTCGACGTCCTCCTGGAGTTCCGCGAGCACCTCGCCCGCTCCGAGGACCCGCTCGGCGGCCTCGGTGAACGCGGTCTTCGCCGGCCGACGCTCCTGCTCAATGGAGGCCACCTGCTCGCAGGAGTAGCCGACGGCGTCTGCCAGTTCCTGTTGGGTGAACCCGTTCTTGGTGCGGAAGAGCTTGACCAACTTGCCGTACCCGACCCAGATCGCCGGGTGGTCGTCGTCCCGTTCGCGTCGCCTTGTGCGGCTGTTGTTCGCCATGTGCGTCACATCCCCACGTTTCGCCGTGCCTTCGCGGACCAACGTGGCTCCCCGCCACCCGTCACGGACCGTGACCCGTACCAATCCGTACCCGACTCGTACAACGCCGCCGGGTACGACCGTCCGCCCTGGCCAGGGTATGTGCGTGACGGGACGGTTACGGTGTGAAGTCAGAGACTCGTGCCTCAGCGTGCACACCCCGACCTCAGCCACCGGCCCTGTCGTTCCGCGTGCAGCTCAGCTCGACCCGGCGAGGGGGCCGGCTCGCCCGGCTGCTCGCCGTGCAACAGCTCGTGGATTGGGGGATCCCCCGCGACGGTCGTACGGCATCCACCGTGGCGGCCGTAGTCGCGGAGTTCGCCGCCAACGCCGTCACACACGGCCGCACTCCCGGGCGGGACTTCGCCCTGCGCCTGACGCTGACGCCGGAGTCGGTACGCATCGAGGTCACCGACACCCGGCCGGACATGCTCCCGCCGACAACCGGGAGGCTGCCCGAACCGGCGGAATCGGCCGCGGAGTCGGGGCGCGGCCTGCTCCTCGTGGAAGCCCTCGCCGACCGCTGGGGCACAGGACCGCGGGACCCCCGCACCAAGACGCTGTGGGCCGAGGTCGACCGGGACCGCCCCGTCATGGCTGACGACATCGCCGTGAACTGCTCCGTCAACGAGAACGGGAACGGGAGGAGCAACGGCCGGACCCGACACCAGACTTGGCCACGCGCCCCCGCTTCCCCTTGGCGGCGGGTGGTCCTCGGCGTTCTCGCCCTCCGCGCGGCACGCGCCGGATATCGTTCCCGCATGACGTATGGGGGGAACGGGCGCACCGGCGTGTCACCTGATGTCACGCATGACGCCGTGGTCGTGGTGCCGGGGATCATGGGCAGCGCGCTGCGCGACACCACCACGGGGCGCTCGTTGTGGGGCCTGCGTGATCCTCGGTCTTGGGGCGCCTGGCTGCGGGACGACGGGATACGCCCGTTGCGCCTGGACGAGGACGAGCGAGCCGGTAAGTGCGGCCGGGTGGAAGCCACCGAGCTGCTGCGCTTCCCCGCCTGGGCGCCGTTCGTGAAGGGCTTCGAGCCCTACAGCGCCCTGCTCGCCGCCGTCGAGCGGACAGTCGAGGACCCGAAGGCCATACTCGAGTTCCCGTACGACTGGCGGCTGCCCGTCGCCGTCAGTGGGGAACTGCTGGCGGAAGCCGCTCACCGTCACCTGGCTCAGTGGCGCGCCAGCGACGAGCACGATCGGGCACGCCGTCGGCATCCGGACGGGCGCGAGGCCCGCCTGGTGTTCGTCGCCCATTCCATGGGCGGCCTGGTCACCCGGGCGGCCTTCGCGCACGCCGCTTTCCAAGGCAGTGACCTGGCCCCCGAGACCAGGGCCGTGGTCACCCTCGGCACTCCGTTTCTCGGCTCGGTCAAGGCGGCCGTCATCCTCAACGGCGACCGCTCCGGCCGGCTGCCCGCCCGGCTGCGGCGCCGGATGCAGGCCCTGTCGGCGACACTGCCCGGCGTACACGACCTGCTGCCGGACTACCGCTGCATCGACGCGGGTACGGACGTACACCGTCTGACTCCGGCCGACGTGGCGGCCCTGGGCGGCGACGCGGAACTCGCCCGTGATGCCCAGGTGTTCCAGCAACGCATGCGTGAACAGGGGCCCGTGCTCCCCGGACACCGCGCGGTCGTCGGTGTCGCGCAGCCGACGGCTCAGAGTCTGCGTCTCGACGGCGGGGTGGTGCACAAGCAGTACGTCGCGTTCGAGGGGAACGGAAACGGTGAACTGGCCCGCGACGGTGACCGTGTCCCCGTCCGCCGTGACCGGGCAGGAGACGGAACCGTCTACCGGGACGCGGCCCACCTCGCCTCGAACGAGCCCCAATGGCTGCCGTTGCAGCATGGCGGACTGGCCAAGGACAGCGTCGCCATCGAGTACGTGCGAGCCGTGCTCACCGAGTACGACCACGATCGCGGCCCCGCGCTGGGAGACGGCCACATCGGCCTGGACGTCCCTGATTACGCCGTGGCAGGCAGGCCTTGGCTGCTGCGGGTGCTTTCCCCGCCGGACTCGGGGCGGCCCGTGAACGCCAGGCCCCGGTGCACCGTTCACGACGCCGCAACCGACCGGCAGATCGCCAGGGCGGACCTCCGCCCCATCGACGGTGAGCTCGGCGCCCACGTCACCCTGCCCGCACCCGGTCTGTACCGGATCAAGGCCAAATCCGGAGGCAACGCACCCGTCACCCAACTCGTCCTGGCAATCGATCCCGAGGACGACTGAAACGCGGCCGATGATGACCGTTTCGGACAGTGGGAATGCCCCGGGGCCTCTGCAGTTCTTTCCCGTCGACATCGGTGTATACCTTCACCACGACCATCTGGAGACGGAGCCGGAGGTGGCGGCCATCGCCGCGCTGCTGGAGCCGTTCGGCGCTCGCCGCGACGCCTGGACGGTCCCGGCGGAAGAGCGAGGCGCCGACGCTGTCAGCCGGCGGCTTGAGGAGTGGTCGGCTTCCGACGTCACCGGTGACACCTTCCTGTACTGGGTCGGCCATGGGTGGAGCAACGGGGGCGCCACGACGCTGCTCGCCCACGCCCTCAGCCCCGCGGAGCTGATGCGGAACGGCATCGGGCCCGAGGAACTGCTGCAGTACCTCAAGGCACGGCAGTGTCAGGTCGGCGCCGGCTGGGCCATCGTGATCATCGACGCGTGCTCCTCCAGTGACTTCGTGGACCGGATGTACTCCGAGGCCCTGCGGGACAGGGAAGCGCGCAACTTCCTGCTCGTCGCGACAGCCGCCGAGGGCAGCACCGCCCTCGGCGCCTTCCGCAGGGTGCTGACCACCGCCCTGACCGGTACCTTCCGCACCGAGGACACGATCGACTTCTACGACCTCTCCAGGGAGCTCCAGCGGAACCTGAGCGGCTGTTCCATCCAGTTGCGTCTGGACGACGGTGGTGCCGCCCTGCACCGCGCCGTGCCCACCCTGGCGGGCCGCATGCAGGCCTCCCTCGACACCGTGACCGACATCGAGAAGGTCCTTGCCAACCTCACGGACGACGAGCGTCGCCACTTCGTCCCCAAGGCGAGTGGTGCCGAACTCGGCGAACAGAGTTGGTACTTCGAAGGGCGGGAGGATGAGCGCCGCCGGATCCTCTCGTGGCTCGACGGCGCGGACGAGGGCATGCTCGTCGTCACAGGGGCGGCGGGGTCGGGCAAGTCGGCACTGCTGGGCCATGTCGTGGTGCACTCCCGGCGCGAGCTCGCCGACATCCTTATGGCTCATCAGAATCTCGCGCCGCTGCCTCTGGGTAGCCTCCCTCCGTACGACGTCTTCGACTCGGTGCTTCATCTGACGGGGGCGACGCCCCGCACCCTGGTGCAGCGGATCGCCGAATCAGCCGGGCTCAGCACTCCCCCCGACACGGCGATCGGCGAACAGTGCGCCTGGCTGGTTCAGAGCTTTCGCACGGTCGGCAGGAGCATGGGCGGAGAGGTCCCCAGGGACGACGCCGAGGTTCGCTTCACGCTACTGGTGGACGCGCTCGACGAGGCACACCTGCCTCTGCTGATCGCGGAACGGATACTCAGCCCCCTGGCCGACCTGCCCGGAGTCCGCGTCATCGTCGGCACACGCCAGTCCACCAGCGAAGGTCCCGACCTGCCGCTACCCGAGGACGCCGACCTCATGGACGCACTGGGAGTGGACCGGAAAGGCAACCGGGAGACGCTGCACGTAACCCGCGACCCTGTGGCCATGCGCGAGTACATCCGCAAACGACTGTACGCGGCAAAGGCCCGGCTGGGCGTCGACCCCTCGCAGATCGACAGCACCGCGGAAGCTCTCAGCAGCGTCGACCGGGAGTTCCTCTACGGTCGCCTCGCCGTGCGCGAGGTCATCAGCAACCCTGAGCTGGCCGCCGACCCGACCCCCCTCCTCGCCTGCGACCACCGGCAGCTCTTCGCCCGAGCCGTCGAGCGACTGACCGCACAGGCCCCCTGCAACCGCCTCCTGCTCGAAGCGCTCGCCCTGGCGCAAGGGCGCGGCCTGCCCATCGCCGACGGAGTGTGGGCGGGCATCGCGACGGCCCTCGCCGACAACCCTGACGTCGCCGTCACCGATGACGACATCACGGAGCTGCTGCGCATGGCCGCGCCGTACCTCATGCTGGACACGGAATCCGGCCAGAGCGTGTACCGCCTGGCGCACCGGACGTTCGCCGAATACTTCACCCGGACACTTCCGCTCTCCACCCACGACGAACGGCACCGCCGTATCACCGAGTACCTGGCGAGCCCTTGGAGCGGCCCGGAGCCGGACCAACGGCCCAACGCCTACGTCGTGCACCACCTGCCCACCCACGCCGGCCTCGCCGGGCCGGACGGATGGCAGCTCCTGGCGGACCGCCCCCAACTCCTCGACCGGCTCAGCCCGTCGGCGATCGTGGCCAGCGTCATGCTCAGAGCCCTCGGGCGGTTCGAGCTGCCTCCGGCGGTGGCGGGAGTCCTGTTCGCCTGGGAGCAGCTCATCACCGCGGATCCCCGGGACCGGCGGGGACTGCGTGAGCTGGCGACCCTTCGTTGCACGCCGGAGACCATCGTTCCGCGTTTCGGCAGAAGGTCTGCCGACCCTGACGCGGCCTGGTCCGTGGCCTGGGGGCAACTGAAGCGCCACGCACCCCATTTGCGTCTCACCGGTCACACGGGCTCGGTGCAGGCCGTCGTGGCGTTCACGGACTCCTCACGGGTGCTGTTGGCTTCGGGCAGCGACGACGGGACGGTTCTCATCTGGGACCCGGCGAGAGGCGAAGCCGTGGGCGACCCGGTGGCGCTGCACGAGGGCGCCGTCCAGTCGATCACGGAGTTCGCGGGACCGGGTGGGCGGACGCTGCTGGCGACCGGGGGCGCGGACGGCAAGGTCCGCATATGGGACCCCGTCAGGGGAGAGACCGTAGGAGAGCCGCTGACCGGTCACGACGACTGGGTCCACTCGGTGGCGGCGTTCGAGGACGACGAGGAGCGAACACTGTTGGCCACAGGCGGCGGAGACGGGACCGTACGCGTCTGGGAACCGCTGACCGGCAAGGAACTGGCGGTTGGGGGCGGCCGGGAAGAGTACGTGACCGGGTGGGACCCGTACACCGACCGGGAGACCGAGGAACTCGTGGTCATCGGCCACGACGGCGACGTCTACTCGGTGGCGGTGTTCGGCGGTACAGACGGCGACGGAAGGCAACGGCTCCTGGCCACCGCCGGCAACGACGGGACGATTCGAATCTGGGACCCGACGACCGGGGAGGAAACAACCGATCCCCTGACCGGTCACGACGGAGCAGTCTTCTCTGTCGTGGCGTTCGAGGGGCGGGAAGGGCAGACGCTGCTGGCGTCGGGCGGTGAGGACGGGACAGTACGGATCTGGAACCCGGACACCTGCAGCCAGACTATGGCGCCTCTCACCGGCCACGAGGGGCCGGTCCTCGCGGTGGGAGCCCTCGTCGAGGAGACCGAGGCCGGTACACGGACCCTGCTCGTCACGGTCGGTGGCGACAACAACCTGCGACTGTGGGATCCGGTCGGCGGCGAGCGAGAGACAGCGCCTCTGAGGGGTCACGAGAACTGGGTGAGGGCCGTGTCGCCGGTGCCGCCCCTTTCCGGCGCACACGCACTGCTGGCCACCGGCGGCGACGACTGCACCCTACGGATCTGGGCGCCGTACGACAGCCGGTCGGCAGGTGTGCTCGTCGACGACGCCGTGACGACCACGCGGACACTGACGTCCTTCAGCGGCGAGGAGGAACAAACCCTGCTCGCCGCCGTGGACGCTACCGCGATGCTGCGCGTGTTCGACCCGGCCGAGGGTGAGCAGGTCGACAGATTCCAGATCGAACACGACGGTGACGTCCTCACGATGACCGCGATCCGAGTGGTCCAGGACGAGGAGGAGAAACTCGTCTTCGCCACCGGGGGTGAGGACGGCGTGGTGCGGTTGTGGGATCCGGAGACCGGTGAGGAGACCGGTGAAGTGGTGACGGATCACGTCGGCGGTATACGGGCGCTGTCGGCGTTCGTCGGGTTCGGCGGAAGGCCTTTCCTGGCCACCGGGGGTGAGGACGGCGTGGTGCGGTTGTGGGATCCGGATACCGGTGCGAGGACCGGTGAGGTGATGACGGATCATGCCGGTGGTATACGGGCTTTGTCCGCGTTCGTCGGACTCGGCGGTCAGCCCATCCTCGCCACGGCGGGGGCGGACGGGGTTGTACGACGGTGGAACCTGATGACGGGCCATGCCGTGGGGGAGCCGATCGCCCACCCCGGCCTCACCACCGTGGAGTCGTACCGGCTCCCGGGCCGCGAAGCCATGCTTGTCACGGGCGGCGACGACGGAACCGTCCGCCTCTGGAACTGCGAGACGGGAGCGGAGGCGCTGAGGATTCCCCTGGGCCTTCCTGTGCACGACCTGGCCGTCGTCGACGGTGATCTGGTCCTTGCTACAGAGGAAGGCCCGGTGCAGGTGAGCCTCGAAGCGCCATCCAACCTCATGGGCGAGTCCTGAATCGAGCTTCTGGCCCGATGTGCCTGGCCCGGCGGGTGGCAATATCGCCGCCGGCCGTCTCGAGACCACCCGCCTGGCGCCGATCCAGCTTCAGGGAAGATCGGGCGCGGTCGGCACGCCGAATGCGCACCGACTCCCTCAACGGCACGCACACTTGCACGCAGACGTACGGGTCTCGGAAAGGGATGTCACTGACGATCGGGATCCCTCCGCGCGCATGGTGTCCCCTGCTCGTCCCCTTCCCGCACCCTGCTCTGCAACTCATGCCAGGCCTGGACGACTTCAGTGATCTTTCCCAGTAGTTCGCGGAGCTGAGCCAGGACGAGGAGAGCGACGCCGAATCCTGCGAAGACGGTCAAGGTGATGCTGTCCCAATTCATCGACCCGTCCCCTCATCGGAAGCGTTTCCGTCTTCTGGGAGGACCCAGTCCAGCCAACCGCTCTCGGCACCCACCCTCACGAGTTCGTCGCGTGTCGAATCGTCGGTGTACACGGCGGGGCCCGATCGGAACCGAATCTGCATGCCACACGGTAGACCTTGCGAGTTCACCAGGTGGTACGTGCATTGCCGCGTGTACCGGCTGTCCGGCAGCGGCGGATCGTCACAGGTGCAGTGAGCTTCTTCGAGCTGGGCCCCGATCAGGTGACGCCCGCCAAGCGCAACGAGCGAGGCCCCTGGGCAGTTGATCGAGATGTCTGACGTCTCAACCACGCTGCTCAGGGGCCTCGTTGGTCATCTAT
>NZ_JAPSIW010000792.1 GCF_031178505.1 Streptomyces sp.
CAGGTCGGCCGCCTCGTACGTGACGAGGGACCGCCAGTCGCCGGGGTGCCGGGCCAGATGGTCGGCGAGCGCCTCGGAGGTGCCGAGCACCCCGAGGAGCCGGTCCCGGAACGGCTTGGCGGAGAGCAGGGTGGCGGTGAGGGCGGGCCGCTCGGCGTCGGACTGCGCCTCGACCAGCCGGACCAGGCCGCGCAGGGCGAGGTCGGGGTCGGCGGTGGCGCCCAGGGCTTCGAGGAGGACGGGGTCGCCGCGCAGGGCCGAGAGCTCGGGCACGTCCAGGAGCCGTTCGGCCCCGGAGGGGTCGGTGAACCCGTGCCGCAGCAGCCGGGTGAACGTACTGCTCCTGCGCCCCGGCACCGTCATTTCCGCAAGCTCCCTCCGGCAGGTCGGCTCCCGGGACCGGGCCCTCCCCGTCCCCGGGTCGGACCCGTGGCGCGGCCCGCGGATCGAGCCTATCGGGAGCCGTGCGGGCGGGCGCCCATGCCTTCGGATCGAAGCAGATCACACGTGACATCTCGCACATCATGTGATTTTCCGACCGGATGCACCGTACTTCTTGAAAGTCCGTCTTGAGTGCGGGGCCGGTTCCGTGTGTGCGGGACGGGCCCCTCCTCCCCGTCGTCCCCACCGAAAGCGCGCCTCCACCGATGTCCGTCCGCCTCCGCCGTCCCGCCCGCCCGTCCCGCCGCCGGCTCCTCCGGTCGGCGGTCGCGACCGCCCTGGTCGGCGGCGCCTTCGCCGGGCTGCTGACGGTGACGGCGACCACGGCGGGACGGGCGGGGGCCGCGCCGCGGCCGGCCGGGACGACGCCGCCGGCCCGCCCCGCCGCCCCCCCCCCGGCCCCCGCGCCCCCGGCCCCGGCGGCGCCGACCGCCGCCTCCCCCGCCGCGCCGGCCGCTCCCGCCGGGCGGGCGCCCGCCTCCGTGGTGCAGATCGTGGCGCACCCCGACGACGACCTCTTCTTCATGAACCCGGACATCTCCCAGTCCCTGCGCTCCGGGCACCCGCTGACCTCCGTCTACCTCACCGCCGGCGAGTCCGACGGCGTCAACGCGCGCCCCGCCGACGCCGCCGCGACCGAACCCGACAAGGCCCGTTACGCCGAGGCCCGCCAGAACGGCATACGCGCCGCGTACGCCGAGATGGTCACCGGCGACCGCACCAGCGCCTGGGACCGCGAGGCGATACCCACGGCCGGCGGCGGGTCGGCCGAACTCGACACCCTCCGGGCGAAGCCGCAGGTCAAGCTGGTGTGGTTGCAGCTGCGCGAGGCCGGTTCGATCAGCGACGACCGGCCGCACAGCCTCAACGGCCTCTGGCACGGGCGCGTCGGCGCGCTCGGCTCCCAGCGCTCCTCCGGCACCCCGGTCCGCGCCGACTTCTCGTACACGAAGGAACAGGTCGTCGCCACGATCGCCGGCATCCTCGACCGCTTCCGCCCCACCTTCGTCCGCATGCAGGACCCGACCCCCGGCACGTACCCGGAGACCGGGCGGCTGCGCGACCATCAGGACCACCTGTACGGGGCGCGCTTCGCGCAGGCCGCGCTCGCCCGCTACGCGGACACCCCCGGGCACGCCCGCGTCGGCGTGCAGAACTACCTCGGCTACCCGACCAGCACCCTGCCGCACACCCTGGACCCCGAGACCGCCGACGCCAAGCTGCGCACCCTGAAGACGTACGCCTGGCTGGACGAGGTCAACGACTGCGCCGACCTCGCGGGCTGCGGCGACCTGAAGGTGGCGGCCCGGCCCGCCGGGCGCGGCTGGGCGCAGACCGTCCGGTACGCGCGCGGCACCTCCACCTCCTGGGTGCAGCGCGCCGCCGACGGCGGCCTGTACGCCTTCTCCGTTCTGGACGGCAGGCTCGCGACCTGGCGGAAGCCGGCCGGCGGCGGCTCCTGGCGGGGGCCGGTCCTGCTGCCCGGCGCCGGGCTGGACAGCGGCGTCACCGCGGTCCGCCTGCCCGGCGGCCGGATCGCCGTCCACGGGACCCACACCGTCCTGGGAGCCGGCCCCGGCGCGTACCGCCGCGAGGTGGTGACCACCGTCCAGGCCTCGCCCGGTGGCGCCTTCGGGCCGTGGCGCTCCCTGGGCACGCCCGAGCGGGACGACGCGCGCGGCACCTCGGACATCAGCGCCCCGGCCGTGACCGTGGGGCCCGACGGCCGGACCACCGTCTTCGTACGGGACAGCGCCCACCGCCTGACCGCCCGCGAGCAGCGCCCCGACGGCGGCTGGGGCCCGTGGCGGGCACTCGGCGGCGGGGACGTGTACGGCGACCCCGTCGCGGCGACGGACGCCCGGGGCCGCGCGTACGTCTTCGCGAGCACCCCGACCACCGTCCTGGCGTGGTCGCGCGAGCGCGCCGGCGGGCCGCTGACCGGCCCGGCGCGGACCGGGCTGCCCGCGACGACGCTGGCGCTGAGCGCGAGCGCCGCGCCCGGCGGCGACGGGGTGCGGCTCTGGTTCCGCAAGCCGGCCTCCGGCGACCTGCGCCTGGCCGACTTCTCCGGTACGGGGCTGGTCGCGCCGGTCACGGAGATCGCCGGGGGCGTGGCGGGCTTCGGCCCGGTCGGCGGCGGCGGCGCGGGCCTGCTCGCGGTGCGCTCCCGCACCGGTTTCCTGGCGACCGCGCCGCTCGGCGCGTCGGGCACCCGGCCGGTGTGGAGCGTGGAGCGGTTCCTCTTCGCGGGCGCCCCGGACGCGGGCACGGACGGCGTGGCGGCGATCGGCCTGGACGGCCGGCTGCACTGGACTCCCGCCGTCAGCTGAGTCCTCCGGGCGGTGGGCGTCCGGCAGTTCGGCGGTTCGGCGTGCGCGGGGGCGGTCCGTGGGCGACGGTGTACGAGCCCGCGCCCGGCGGGTCCTCGCGAAGGAGCAGGCATGAACTGGACGCTGGAAGTCGTACCGGTCCCCGTCACCGACATCGACCGGTCGAAGGAGTTCTACGGCGAGAAGTGCGGTTTCACGGTCGATCTGGACGACGAGGTCGCCCCCGGCATGCGCGTCGTGCAGGTGACGCCGCCGGGCTCGCGCTGTTCGATCACGATGCTGGGCGGCATGCCCCCGATGCCGGGTACGAAGGAGATGTCCCCCGGCACCC
>NZ_JAPSIW010000793.1 GCF_031178505.1 Streptomyces sp.
CGAGACGGGCAGCTTCCCTCTGCCCCCGCCGGTCACCCACCCGGCGCCCTCCGTCCACCGGGCCCCCACGGCCGCCGTGCTGCACGGCCCGCCCCCCGCACCGACGGCGCCCCGCACCCCCGCACGACGACCGGGACCGCCCCCGAAGGTGGCGGTCCCGGTCCTCCTGCTCGCGCTGGTGTCCCTCGCGGTCGGCTTCTGGGCCCTGACGCGGATCTGAGGACGGGAGCCGCTCAGGCCGCCCGGCGGCGGGCCAGGAGGGTCCACGCCCCGAGGCCGAGCAGCAGCACCGTCCCGGTGCCGAGGCCGGCCGCGGCGACGGCCTTCATGGCGCCGCTCGACGCCGGCGCCGTCGCCCCGCTCGCGCCGCTGGCCGCCGCCTCCCGGTCGTCGTCGGTCACCGCGAAGATCCCCGGATCGGCGTCGTAGGCGGGCGCGGGGCGGGCGGCCCCCGTCACGTTGACGCGCAGGGTGAGCGGAATCGGCCCGTCGCCGTAGGCGGCGGCCACCTCGGGGCTGAGGGTGGCCGTCAGGTAGTACCAGCCGGCGAACCGCATGCCGCTGGTGGCGTTCTCGTACGAGCCGCGGTTCTCGTGGGCCACCGGCCGCAGCGGGTCGAACTCCAGCGTGCTCGGCCCACCGTCGTAGCTGACCGTCTCCATCTGGACGAACCCGAGGGCCGGGTTGTCCAGGGCGAGCGTCAGGGCGTTGCTCACCAGGTCGTCCGCCGTGGTGCTGCTGCCCAGCTCGGCCGTGGCGAACAGTTGCTGCCCCCAGTCGAGGGGCACCCGGTAGAACAGCGTCTGACCGGGCCTGATGTCGGCCCGCCACTCGCCCTCGCGCAGCGAGACGGCCTCGTGGAAGCCGGCGCCGCCCTGCCGCCTCTGCTGGCCGCCGCCCGGCGGCGCGGGCGTCGCCGAGGGCCACACCTCGGGCAGCGCGGTCGGTCCGGCCTTCTTCAGGAGCGGCTCCGTGACGTGCCGCAGCTCCAGCTCCCAGTCGTCCTGCGCGGAGCCCGCGGCCGACTCGCGCTCGACGAGGACGTAGTAGGCGCCGGCGGACCGGCAGCTCGTGAGGTCCTCCCGCAGCACGCGCCGGGCGTACGCGGCCAGCGGCCGGGCGTACTCGCCGGACCCGAAGTCGGCCTCCTGGTAGCCGCATTCGTTGCCGGAACCGTCCTGGATGGTGATCCTCACGCCGTCGCCGTACTCCACCGTGCCGCCGGGTTTCGGCACGGCGACCACGGAGACGTACGCGTTCCGGTCGGTGCCGAGGTCGAGACGGTAGTAGACCTTGCCGTCCTTCCGGAGGGTGTCCCGGTACGTCCGCCCCGGCCGCAGGACCTTCGCGTCCAGGCTGGTGGCGGCGCCCTGGATCCGCTCGGCCGCGCCGTCGAAGGCGTACGGCGGGACAGCGGCCGCGCCGTTCCCCCCGGCGGCCGTCGCCGCGGCGGCGGGCAGGCACGTCACCAGGGCGGTCGCCACGAGCGCCGCGGCCAGGCCGCCGGTCCTGCTCCACGCCCTGCCCAGCGTCCACGCCCCGGTCTGCGTCCTCACGCGCTGCTCCTCGTCCGTCTCCGTCGCGTCACCGCCCGCCGCGCCCCGCCCGGAAGCCGGAGAACCGGGGGACGGTCGTGGCGCCGGTCCATCCTGCCCCGGCCGTGGCCCCGCCGTCCGCCCACGCGGTGCATTCGTCCCGCTTCGCCCTGTCAGGGGCACGGCCGTGGCGGAGCGAGCACGGGACGTGTTCGCGGGGGAGCCGTACGGAAGCTTCGTCAGGGCCCGGGAACAGCGAAACCCCGGCGGCGCTCACGCGCGGCCGGGGCCTCACCCACAGAATGTGTGCGTCTGTGTCCCTCAGACACCGGAACCTGCGGGCACGGAGTCGGTCGCCTCCGTCCACAGGTCCTGCTCGGCGCGATCCGCCTGGATCTGGCGGTACACGAGGAGCCCGCCGATGGCGGCCAGTGCGACCAGGAGAAGCTTCTTCACCGCGCGACCTCGTCTTTCGTTGACGTAGGAGACTTCTGACGCCCACTCTACACATCGACCGATACCGATCGGTGACCTGTGCGTCCTTCGCGCCCGCGCTTCAAACCCCGCTCAAACAGATCGACCCGGGCGGAGGAACCGTCCGGGAAGGACGACCGACGCAGCCCGTGCACGGTCGGTGATTCACAGGGATCGCGATGCCGCGAGGGTGTCGTACGGCGCCGAGGGGTTGCTCTCGTAGGTCCGCTCGCGTTTGCTGCTGCGCCATCCCCGGCCCCTCCTCGATCGTTTCGACCGTCAAGAGGCTGTCCGGCCCGGACCGTAGCCTGGCCGCGTTCACACGACTCAGGAGGTATCCCCGTGGATCCCACGACCGTCCGCTTCGTCTCGTCCGCCACGGCCCTACCGGCCGCCGCGCTGGCAGCGGTGTACGAGGCCTTCAGGGAGGGGTGGCCCCGGGGCGGCCGGGAGGCCAGCCGGGCGGCGCGCGTGTCCGCCTCGGAGCAGTCCTGGATCGACCACGCCGTCAGATCGGCGTTGCTCCCCCGTGCCGTCGAGCTGGACCAGGTCCGCGCAAGCCTGCACTCGAACAGCAAGTCCGCTTGCGTCATCGCCGCACGGGCCGTGCACAAGCGCGTGAAACTGTCCGAGGCCCAGTACCGCGCTCTCCTCGACCCCTTCGCTTCCGCCGGTGTCCCCGTTCCCGACCGGGACGGCACCTCGTGATGCCTCGGAGGGGCACGCGACGGCGTGCCTCAAGGACGATCTGAGGACACCTTCGTGCCTCGGTCAGGGCGGCGGAGCGGAGGGCAGGCCGTGAGCGGCGCATCCGGGGTGACGCCCGGCTGCCGCGGGGCGGGCAGATGGCGCTGGAGATTCGCGGTGAGCCGAGGTCCTGGTCAGTCGTCCCGGAGCACTGATCGGCCGATGTCAGCCGCAGATGCCAAAGACCCCCAGCCGCTACCGACTGGGGGTCTCTGTGCTGGTGGGGCTAACAGGATTTGAACCTGTGGCCTCATCCTTATCAGGGATGCGCTCTAACCAACTGAGCTATAGCCCCGCCGCGCTCTGCGGTGTGTGTCCCGCGCGCTGACTCCTGAAGATTAGC
>NZ_JAPSIW010000794.1 GCF_031178505.1 Streptomyces sp.
CCTCCGTTCAGGTCACCCTTCGGCGTACCGCCGGGGGGCAGGCCCCCGGCCTGGACATGCCTCGTACCCGATAAACGCGTCTTTTCTCAGACAAGAACAAGAACAAGCTCCACATTCGCTCGATTGCTGAATCGATCCTTCGCGGGAGCGTCTCCGTGAAGCGATTCCCGATGGAGAAGGAGCCGGCGAAATGGCCGAATGGAAGCAGATCGGCGGTGCGCTCGTCCGGATCTCGGCCGGGTCCAGGACTAACGTGTGGGGGGTCAACTCGGCCGGCCACATCTACCGCTACACGAACGACGACGCCAATCCGTGGGTGCGGATTCCCGGGGGGCTGTCGGACATCGGTGCGGCGGCGGACGGCACGGTGTGGGGCGTCAACTCCGCCGGGAACATTTACCGCTACACCGGCGACTTGCCCGGCTGACCCGTACCGGTCGGCAACCGCCGCCGAACGTCAGGCCGGTCACGCCCTCAGGTGCGACCGGCCTCGACGCGCGGCTCAGGGCCGCTCCGATCGTCAACGCGCAGCCAGCGGAAGCGCCACCCGCCGCCCCAGACCGAACTCCTCGGCCTCGTCGCTGCTGACGACCGCGACGGATCCCGCAGGAACCCCAGGCAGCGTGGCCACGCGGGACGCCGCCGCCAGCAGATCCTCCTCACCGGCTCCGGTGATGAAGAAGACGTAGACGTCCCCGTCCTGCTCCCCCTCGTCGAAGACGTCCACGTCGCCTTCGTCGTCGAGATCGCACAGGAAGTCCTCGATCGCATCGATCCAGGGAAACGGGTAGGAGCCGTCCGGCAGATCGGGTGTCGACAGCAACGGCACGTGAATCTCGACGACCATGGTGGGCACGAGAACATCCTGCCCCGAGAGCCTCCGCCCGGCTCACCCCGGGTCGACAAGGGATCAGTGGCCCGGCTTCGCCGCGTGAGCAAGGAAGTCCGCCCACACAGAAGGCGGAAACGCGAGATGCGGCTCCGGGAGGGCCTTGGAGTCGCGGACCGGAACCATGGTCGGCGTGGCGGCTGTCTCGACGCAGTTGGAGCCGTGGCCGCTGTAGGTGGACTTCTGCCCCTGAGGGGTTGTCATGGCCGGCCTTTCTCACAGTTCCCGTGCGAGTGCCGCCGGGCCTGCCGTGCACCCCGCCGCACGCGGTGAGCGCGGTGAGCGCGATGAGGGAGAGGTCGGCGGCCAGAATCAAGAAACGGGACGGGTGTGCGCACGTCGTGCGCGTATGGGGGACGACCGGGGGGACGGCCTGCCGGAATCGGCCGGTCAGGGGGCGCCGGCGGCCTTGGTGTGGAGCACCTCGCGGCCCTGCTCGGCGGCGCGGGTGATGCTCTCGCCGACGAAGTCGAGGAAGCGGGCGATGTTCTCCAGGCGGACGGCGGCCGGGGTGCCGGGGCCCAGGACGCCGACGCCCTGCCGTGAGACCTCGACGACCTGGACGAGGGACCGGGCGCTGGCGATCATCGCCTGGTACCAGATGTCGTCGTCCACGACATAGCGGTCCCGGCGCCGCTCGTCCTTCTCCCGGCGCACCAGGCCCTGGCTCTCCAGGAACGCGATCGCCTTGGAGACGGACGCCGGGCTGACGCCGAGCCGCTGGACCAGCTCGGCCGCGGTGAGGCTGCCCGTGTCGGTCATGTACAGGGCGGCCTGCACCCGCGCCATCATCTTGGGCGTGCCCGCCCGCATGAGGACGGTGGTGAACATCTCCTCGTACGCGCGGACCGCCTCGCCGTCGCGCCCGTACGGCTGCGGTGTCGCCTCCGCCTCCGGGGGCGTCCCCCTCCGACGCCGCCGGGTGCGGTGCTCGGTGGCACGGTGGGCCAGGTCGGCGCGGTAGCCGGCGGGGCCGCCGTTGCGCGTCACCTCGCGGGTGACGGTCGAGGTCGGCCGGTCCAGACGCCGGGCGATCTCGGCGTAGGCCAGGCCGTCGGCCAGCCCCAGCGCGATCTGCTGGCGTTCCTGCTGAGTGAGCCTGCCTCCCGGCATCGGGGGTCTCCTTCGCGGTCCGTGGTGCGCCACACCCTAGCGTTCACCCCGCATCATTGCAACGGAACAGGAAGCCCCTATTGCATTAAGCTCCTTCCGGTTGCAACGATTTTAACGCCCTGAACTGCGTAAATGGTGAGTGCGTGCAACGAGGGCATTGCGCGTCACTCGAACGCAACGTAGCGTTTCCAATGTCGGAAACACGAGGCACGCCGAAGGAGAGCATCATGCGCACATTCCCCACCCCCGCCCCGGTCTCCGCGGTCCTGGACATCCCCGCGGGTCGCGTCCGGTTCATCGCCGCCGACCGCACCGACACCACGGTCGAGGTACTCCCGGCGGACGCCTCGAAGGCCCGTGACGTGAAGGCGGCCGAGGAGACCACGGTCGAGTACGACGACGGTGTCCTGCGCATCGCGGCCGCCCCGGCGAAGAACCGGATGGACCGCGTCCTCGGCCCCTCCGGTGCCGTCGAGGTGACCGTCCGGCTGCCCGCCGGCTCCCACGTCGAGGCGACGGCCGCCGCCGAGTTCCGGGGCGTCGGACGGCTCGGTGACGTCACCATCGAGGGCGCGCACGGCCCGGTCAAGCTCGACGAGACCGCGAGCGCCCGCCTCACCGTCCTCGACGGCGACGTCAGCGTCGGCCGCCTCGGCGGTCCCGCCGAGATCAGCACCCGGCGGGGCGACCTGCGCGTCACCGAGGCCGTGCACGGCACGGTCACGCTGCGCACCGAGTCCGGCGGGATCGAGGTGGGCGCCGCCCGCGGCGTCTCCGCCGCCCTGGACGCCGGCACCGGCCACGGCCGCGTCCACAACGCGCTCCGGAACGCCGACGGCGCCGCCGCCGGCCTGACCATCCACGCGACCACCGGTCACGGCGACATCACCGCCCGCAGTCTGTGACCGGACCTGCTCCGGGGAACGCGTCGTGACCGTCTCGTCGGCCTTCGCCGTCCCGGACGGCATTCGCACCGCGCCACCACAAGCCGCTCGGTCCCGCCGGAGGAACGACCGGGCGGCGGGACCGAGCAGGACTGGGCGCGCGGTGTCCGCTCCGCAGGCGTGAACAGTTATGCGTATGACTGTTCACGCC
>NZ_JAPSIW010000795.1 GCF_031178505.1 Streptomyces sp.
TTCGCCCGCGTCGACGGGCCGGCCGGCGAGGCCGCCCGCGACTGCCGTGCCCAGGCCGCCCGCTGCCGCGGCGAACTCGGCCAGGTGACCGAGGCGCTGGCGGAGCTGCGGGCGGTCCTCGACGTGGAGCGGGCCGTCGAGAGCGACGTCAGCGACGCGGCGGTGGAGCTGCGCCGCGACATCGGCATGCTGCTGCTCGGCCAGGGCGCCCCGGAGGAGGCCCTGGCCTGGCTGGCGGCCCTGTACGAGGACGTGGTGCTCGTCCACGGCCCGCGCCACGACGTGGCCGCCGAGGCCGCCGAGGTCCTGGCCATGCTCCGCCGGGAACTCGGCGACGACGGGTGACCGTCGCCGACCGGCCGGGAAGCCGGTGCGAGAACGCCCGGACGGCCCGCGGCCGCGCCGCGGCGGCCTAGAATCCCGTCATGCCGCACCTCGCCCTCGACAAGGCCTTCTGCCAGCAGCTGGAGAAACTCGAGAAGCACGTCAGGAACGGCGTGTTCGACGCCTGGGACAAGTTCGAGCGGCTCACCCTCGACCAGCTCTTCAAGGACCCCGGCCTGAAGCTGGAGTCCCTCAAGGGCGCCAAGGACCGGCAGATCCGGACCATCCGCATCACCCAGGGATACCGCGGCGTGGTCCTCGCGCCCGCGACGGGCGACACCTTCGTGCTGCTGCGGGTCGGCCCGCACGACGAGGCCACCGAGTGGGCGGTGAAGCAGAAGGCGACCATCAACGCCGTCACCGGCGCCGTGGAACTCCGCGAGATCGCCACCCTGGAGGAATTGGCCCCCGCCTACGAGCGCATCGCGCCCGCCGAGGAGCAGCGGCTCTTCGCGAAGGTCTCCGACGGGGAGATGGCCGCCCTCGGCATCGACGCCACCACCCTCGCGCAGGCCCGCGTGCTGACCAGCCTGGAACAGCTCGACGTCTTCGGGCGGTTCTTCCCGCCGGACCAGTACCAGGTGCTGGAGCACCTGGCCCTCGGCGCGAGCGTCGAGCAGACCTGGCAGGAGGTCGTCGTGCCGGCACTGGCCGAGGCGGCCTCCCAGGAGCCCGTCGACACCACCGACTACGCGACCGCCATCGCGCACACCCGCACCCGGATCGCCGTCGTCACGGACGCCGACGAACTGCGCGACATCCTCGACAAGCCGTTCGCCGCCTGGCGGATCTTCCTCCACCCCGCCCAGCACAAGGTCGCCTACCGCCCGTCGTACTCCGGCCCCGCGCAGGTGACCGGCGGACCCGGCACCGGGAAGTCCGTCGTCGCCCTGCACCGGGTGCGGCACCTGCTGCGGCACCTGCGCGACGGCGACCGCATCCTGCTCACCACCTTCACCAACGCCCTCGTGGACTCCCTCACCGAGGGCCTCTGTCTGCTCGTCGACGATCCCGACCTGCGCGACCGGGTCGACGTCATGACCGTCGACGCCTTCGCCGGACGCGTGGTCAACACCTCGCGCCGGCCGCTCAGCGGGTACGAGGAGACCGCGCGGTGGGAGCAGGCCGCCGAGGCCACCGGCTTCACCGGCACCCCGCAGTTCCTCGCCCAGGAGTACAAGCACGTCGTCCTCGCCCAGGACCTCCGCGGCCGCGAGGAGTACGAGCGCTGCGAGCGCCGGGGCCGCGGCAGCGCGCTGCCCGCCGCCGCCCGGCCGCTGGTGTGGCGGACCGTGGAGGAGTTCACCCGGCGGCTGGCCGAGGACGGGCTGCGCACCTACCTCGGCACCTGCGTGGAGGCCACCGACCTGCTGGCCGGGCAGGGGCCGTGCTACCGGCACGTCGTCGTCGACGAGGCGCAGGACCTCCACCCGGCCCAGTGGCGGATGCTCCGCGCCGCCGCCCCGCGCCGCCCCGACGACCTGTTCGTCGCGGGCGACCCGCACCAGCGGATCTACGACAACCGGGTGTCGCTGAAGTCCCTCGGCATCAACGTCGCGGGCCGTTCGACCAAGCTGCGCAAGAACTACCGCTCCACCCAGGAGATCCTCAGCTGGGCGACGGGACTCCTGCTCGGCCGCCCCTACGCCGAACTGGCCGACAGCGGACGGCACGACACCCTGGTCGGGTACAGCTCCGCCCTGCACGGCTGCGGGCCGCGCCTCCACGCGGCGAAGACGGAGGAGGCCGAACTCGACGCCCTGGTCGAGCAGGTGCGCTCGTGGGTGGACGGCGGCGCCGCGTACGGGGAGATCGGAATCTGCGCGCGGTTCAACAAGACCTGCCAGAAGGCCAAGGACCGCCTGCTCGCGGCGGGTATTCCCGCCAGCCGGGTCCGCGCGGGCGCCGCCCGCACCGATGACGCGGTCAACGTGGGCACCATGCACACCTTCAAGGGGCTCGAGTACCGCTACACCGCCGTCGTCGGCGTCGACGACCGCGCTCTGCCGAACCCGTCGGCCATCACCCCGGAGGAGGTCGACCGGCTCCAGCACGAGGCCGACCTCGCCGCGGAACGCTGCCTGCTGTTCGTCGCCTGCACCCGGGCGCGGGACGGTCTGTACGTGTCGTGGACCGGGGAGCCGAGCCCGTTCCTGGTCGAGGCCGGCTGCGGGGCGGGGTAGTCAGGCCGCTGCCGCAGTCACTCACGCTTCCTCCCAAGGGCTGCGGCTCCGCCCGGGCCACCACTGCGAGGACATGCCCGTCACCTGGTGCCTGGCCGGCCACGGGCTCGACGGACGGGACGCCGCTGATACGTGGTCACCCCTCCGAGGTGACCGCGCCTCCACCCGCTGGAAGGTGCGCGGCACGTCGATGACCGTGCGCCCCTTCCGGCATCCGGCGGCAGTGGAGTGTGCTTGGTGACCGGGGTGATCGACGAGGAGGAGCGGGCCCCCCGCCGGACAGCGCGTCGGCGGTCCGGGCCCCGATCCAGTGCAGACTCGCGCGAGACGGAGGCTCGCTTATGACGGCGTGGTCATCTCCGGATACCGCGCCCCGACGACCTGGGCGGCCAGCGGATCGAGGAGGCGCAGGTCGTCGGGGGTGAGGGTGATGCGGGTGGCCGCGGTGTTCTCGGCCACCCGCTGGGGCCGACGGGTGCCGGGGATGGGAACGACCGGCAGGCTGTGTGCGGCTGCCCGCTGGTGGACCC
>NZ_JAPSIW010000796.1 GCF_031178505.1 Streptomyces sp.
GCCGTCATGGTCTTCCTGTCGTTCCCGGACGCCACCCCGCTCACCACCCCCGCCGAACTCGCCGCCGACCACTTCCCCGCCACCAGCGACTACTTCGCCCGCTCCTCGTACGGCCGGTTCACCCTCCGCCCGCACCCCCAGGCCACCTGGACGCCGATGCCGCGCGAATCGACCGCCTACGCCATACGGCGGGACTGGGACCCGGGGAAACGCGCCGCCTATCTGCGGGACGCGATCGCCGCCGCCGACGAGACCGTGGACTTCTCGCGGTACGACATCGTCTACCTGGTCGCCGACCCCGACGCGCCCGGCGTGGACTCCGACGCCACCAAGGTCGTCAACCTCGAACGGCCCCTGGAGGTCGACGGCGCGGGCATCGAGCGGGTGGTCACCGTCTTCGAGCGTCATCCGCCCGACCGGAACGTCCTCGCGCACGAGACCGGTCACGTCTTCGACCTGCCCGACCTCTACCGCCGCCCGGCCGACGGCAAGGGCGACTGGGACACCCACGTCGGGGACTGGGACGTCATGGGCAGCCAGTTCGGGCTGGCCCCCGACCTCTTCGCCTGGCACAAGTGGAAGCTCGGCTGGCTCACCCCCGCCCAGGTGACCTGCGTCCAGGGCACCGAACCCCGGGTGGTCGCTCTGGAGCCGGTCGCCGCCGAGCCCAGCGCCGGCGGCAGCGTCGGCACCCGGCTCGCCGTCGTCCGCACCGGCCGGGACAGCGCCCTCGCGATCGAGGCCCGCGCCGCCACCGGCAACGACAGCGACACCTGCACCGAGGGGGTCCTCGTCTACCGGGTCGACGGCGGGGCGGCCTCCGGTGACGGTCCGGTCGAGGTGGTCGACGCCCACCCCGCCACCGAGGCCTGCTGGGAGCGGTCCGTGTACCCGCCGCTCGCCGACGCCCCCCTGGAGGAGGGCGAGGCGCTCACCGTGCCGGGCGCGCCGGTCCGGGTGGAGGTCGTGGAGCGCACCCGCACCGGCGACTGGACGGTCAAGATCAGCCCGGTCGCGACCCGCTGAACCCCGCCGCGGCCCTCACCGCAGCACGAAGAAGCCCCCCGCTTCCGCGAGGGGCTTCTTCCGTCGGTGCGCCGCCAGGGACTCGAACCCCGGACCCGCTGATTAAGAGTCAGCTGCTCTAACCAACTGAGCTAGCGGCGCCTGCTGACGTCGTAGACATTAGCACCCGGACCGGCGGGAGGAAAAATCGATACCCGCACGTCGGCGGCGGAGGCCGCCCGGACGGCCCGCACGCACGCCCACAGCACGACCTCGGGCCCGGGCAGCCACGGGTGCCGGGTGTCGGGGGCGACCAGCCAGCGCGGCCCCGCCGTACCGGCGGGCGCGAGCGGCGGCACCGTCACCGCGTCCCCGACCCCCAGGCAGAGCGGCCGCGGCACGGCGTCGCCCCACTCCTCCCACTCCAGGAGCGCCGGTAAACGCTGGGCCGTCCCGGGCGCGGCGAACAGCAGCATCCGCCCCCGGTGGACGGCGACCGGCCCCGAACCGGGGCCCTCCTCCCACAGGCGGTCCAGCATGCGGCGCCCGAAGACCGGGTCCACGTTGACGACGTCGAAGAGCGTCCCGCAGGGCAGCACGGCGGGCGAGGCCGGCCGGGCCTCCCAGCGCTCCAGGGCACCGCCCCGGCTCCCGGTGGCCGAGGCCAGCCAGGCGGCCCCCGCGGCGGTCACCCGGGCGGTCTGGTGGCGCCCGTCGTCGCCCTCGCGCAGGAAGCGGAAGATGTCGTGCGTCTCGTCGCGCAGCCAGGTCGTCATGTGTCCACATCTACCCGGCGTGACGGCCCGGTCGCCGAGAGTTCCCGAAATCCCGGACAGGAGCACCGGCGGGGGAGTACGGTACGCCCCGCATATGCCAGACGGCCGGTGCCTCCGGACCGGTCCGGCCCCGCGCCCCGTCCGTACGCCCCCGGCCCCGTCCGTACGCCCCCGGCCCCGTCCGTGGGCCCCGGTGCGCCTTCCGTGCGGCCGGTGCCGTCCCTCAGTCCTCCGCCGGGCGTCCGTTCGTACGGATCAGGTCGCGCCCGAACTCGATCATCTTGCGGGCGTAGTCCTCGGTCCACTCCGCCCGCTCCGCCACGGCCGCCACCGTCAGCCGGTCGAACCGCTTCGGGTCGGCCAGCTGCGCCGCCGCCACCGCCTGGAACTCGATCGCCCGGTCCGTCGCCGCCCGGAAGGCCAGCGTCAGCTCCGTCGCCCGGGCGAGCAGCTCCTTCGGGTCCTCGATCGACTCCAGGTCGAAGAAGTGCTCCGGGTCGGCGGTCGCCTCGGCAGGCTCGAAGATCAGCGGAGCCGGCCTGAGCCGCCGCTGACCGCTCCGTTCCGCGGATTCCGCCATCGCACTTCTCCTCCTCGCGCACACGGACGGCCCGGAACCCCGGGCCGTCCTCCATTGTCCCGCGCCCCGCAAGGGCGCGTCGTGGCCCACGCTCCCGGCCCCGGCCTCACGGTGTCCGGCTCCCCCGGTGCTCGGCCGGACCGATCCGTGCGCGGGGCACCTGCCGGAGGAGCGGTCACGGTGTCCAGCTGATCCGGTGCTCGGCCAGATGGGACAGGACCGCGTGGTTCGCCTCCCAGCCGTCCGGGAACTTCACCGTGACACCCAGCTGCACCGGCTCCGTCGACGGATGCTCGTCCAGCAGCTCCGCCACGCCCGCCCGGCACACCACCACGCACGCGTGGCGGTGGCGCGAGGCCAGCACGCACAGACGGCCCGTCTCCAGGTGGAAGGCGGTCGCGTCCGGGCGCCCGGAGAGCGGGTGGAGGACGACCGTCACGTCGTACTCGCGCCCCTGCAGACGGTTCGCCGTGTCCACCGTCACCCCCGACACGCCCAGCTCCGTGAGCGCCGCCCGCACCGCCGCCGCCTGGTCGCGGTGGGCGGTGCCGACCGCGATCCGGTCCGGGGTCAGCGGCACCGGGTGCTCCGACCGCTCCGAGACCGCGGCCCCGCCCCGGTCCAGGAGCCGCCGCACCACCAGGGCGACCGCGCCGACCGCCTCCGGGTCGGTGCGCGGGGTGTGCCGGGCCGGCAGTTCGAGCAGCCCCCATCCCGAGGCGGCGGCCTCGTCCA
>NZ_JAPSIW010000130.1 GCF_031178505.1 Streptomyces sp.
CGGGCACAGCGGTCGGTAGTGCGGTGTTCACATACTGAGAACCCGCAGTTCCGCTAAGGGGCTTGAGCGGATCATGCTCCTGACGGCGCCCTGAGAGGGGTCTCCGGATATCGGACAGCGGGCGCGGCGCCAGCGGACGGACGGGCGGACGGGGGCACCTCGGCCGCGCATTGCGGGATTGTTACGGAGGGTGATCATCGCGGGGCCGGTGATCCGGCCGGGATCATTCCCCCGGAGCACTCGCCGTGCCGGGCGGTCGCCAGTTCTCCGAGCTTCCCGTCGCCCCGCCGGCCGCCTCGCAGCGACGGCGCGCCTCGCGTTCGGCGAGGCCCTCCGCCGCCGCGCGCCCGGACCGCCGCTCCTCGGCCCGCGCCGCCACGAGCACCTGGTCGTGGATCGCGTACTGCTCGTTCGACAGACCCTTCTGCTCCCAGTCGAGCCCCGCCCATGGGCTGCCCGCCAGCGCTTCCCGCACCCAGTACGCGATCAGACGCGCGCACACGTCCGCCGGGGAGCTCGCCCGCGGCGCCGGCTCCCGTGGCGCGCCGCAGCCGGCGACCGGTGGGAGCAGGCAGCCGGCCAGGACCGCGGCGATCGCGGCCCTGGCCGGCCGAAGGGCCGCTTGTATCACGGGAGTTGGACGAACGGCTTCAGGAAGGAACGGGCACCGGCGGAGTCCAGCCGGTACGTGACGTTCGTGGCGTAACAGGGCGTGTCACCGGTGATCGTGGTGGCGACCAGGGTCAGCCGCCCGCCCAGCGTCGCGAAGTTGGGGCCGCCCGAATCGCCGTAGCAGGCACCGCCGTTGCCCTGCGGGGCCGTCATGCCGAGCCGCAGCCATGCCTCGTTGAGCGCGTTGAAGGTGACCGGCGCCTTCATCCGGACGCCGCCGCCCGGGTGGGTGTGCCCGCCCGGTCCGCGCTCGGCCTCCCGCGTGCCGTACCCGGCCACCAGGAAGGAGGTGGAGTTCAGCCCCTGCGCGCCGAGCGCGTCGAGCGCGCCGGCCTTCGGCAGGCTCGCCGGGGTGAAGGACCAGCGGGCTTTCATCGCCTCGGCGGGGACCTCGATCACGGAGATGTCGTGGGTGTCCGAGGCCGGCCCCGGGTAGCCCGGGTGGTTGTGGGCGGTGCCCTCGACGGCCACGCTGCGTGCGACCGCGGCCGGGTCGCCGGGATGCCGGGCGGCCGCCCGGTCCAGGCCGGCCTGGACGTCCTGGTCCAGGGAGACGTGGAAGCGGACGTTGTCCGGCCAGTCGGTGGTGCAGTGCGCGGCGGTCAGGAAGGTGTCCGCGTCGATCATGGTGCCCGAGCAGACCCAGTCGACCCGGTCGGGCGTCGCCGGATTCCCGTCGTCGTCCCAGGTCGCGACGAGCGCGCCGACCTCGGTGCGTTCGGGAGCGGGAGCCGCGTTGTACGAGTTGATCGCGGCGGACGGGATCGCGGTGGCGATCACGGCCGCGCAGGCGGCGGCGGTGACGGCGGTCATCGCGGAGGTGGTGCGAACGGCGGTCACGAAGAACCCCTCGGTGGGTGAGTGGAACGGGTGTTCTCCTGTGGGGGGAGGTTCGCCAGTGAAGCGCCTGCCGCCCCGCCGGGCAAGAGGGCGGGAACGAGGCGGAGTTGAACGCCGGTACGCCGGAGGGGGCGGTGCTCCACGGCACCGCCCCCTCCGGCGTACGTACGGTCGGGTCCGCGGGCGCGGCCGGTACGGTCGCCGGACCGGTGGGACCCGGGGGCGTACCGGGCCGCCACGGGCGGCGGGGCTCCGGGCGGCGCACCGCCGGGACGCGCGCCGGACCGCGCGTGCGCGGGATCAGGCCCGGCCGGCCTCCGGGAGGTCCCCCGCGTCCTTCGGGGTGACCTCCCGCAGCATGCACGTGAGCCGGGCCGAGCAGACCCGCTTGTCCTGCTCGTCGGTGATCACGATCTCGTACGTGGCGGTGGACCGGCCCCGGTGCACCGGCGTCGCGACCCCCGTGACGAGCCCGCTGCGCACCCCGCGGTGGTGGGTGCAGTTGAGGTCCACACCCACGGCGATCTTCGACACCCCGCCGTGCAGCATGGAACCGATCGACCCCAGGGTCTCGGCCAGCACCGCGGACGCGCCGCCGTGCAGCAGCCCGTACGGCTGGGTGTTGCCCTCCACCGGCATGGTGCCGACGACACGCTCGGCCGAGGCCTCCAGGATCTGCACACCCATCCGGTTCCCCAGGTGTCCGGCCGAGAACAGGGCCGGCAGGTCCACGCCGAGCGCGGCGTACTCCTCGATGACCTCCTGCGGGAACTTCACGTGCTGCTGCTCACCCATGCCCGGCTCCGTTCGTCCTCGTACGGCTCGATCCGCCTGAGCGAACGCTTAGGCGGGGGCCGATTCTTCCAGACGCACGATCACCGACTTGCTCGTGGGGGTGTTGCTCACATCCGCGGTGGCCTCCAGCGGCACCAGCACGTTCGTCTCCGGGTAGTACGCCGCCGCGCAGCCCCGCGCGGTCGGATAGTGCACCACCCGGAAGCCGGGCGCCCGCCGCTCCACGCCGTCCGTCCACTCGCTCACCAGATCCGCGTACGCCCCGTCCGCCAGGCCCAGCGCCGCCGCGTCGTCCGGGTGCACCAGGACGACCCGGCGGCCCCCCGTGATCCCCCGGTAGCGGTCGTCCAGACCGTAGATCGTGGTGTTGTACTGGTCGTGCGAGCGCAGCGTCTGGAGCAGCAGCCGGCCCTCCGGCACCCTCGGGTACTCCACGGGTGCGGCCGTGAAGTTGGCCTTGCCGGTCGCCGTCGGGAACCGGCGCTCGTCACGCGGCGCGTGCGGCAGCGCGAAACCGCCCGGGTGCGCCGCGAGCCGGGCGTTGAAGTCCTCGAAACCGGGCACCACACGCGCGATCCGGTCCCGGATCGCCCCGTAGTCGGCCTCGAACTCCTCCCACGGGGTGGCCGACTCCGCCCCGAGCACGGCCCGCGCCATCCGGGCCACGATCGCCGGCTCGGAGAGCAGATGCGGACTCGCCGGAGGCAGATTGCCCCGCGAGGCGTGCACCAGGCCCATCGAGTCCTCGACCGTCACGACCTGCCGTCCTGACCGCTGCACGTCCTTGTCGGTACGGCCGAGCGTCGGCAGGATCAGCGCCCGCCGGCCCGTCACCGCGTGCGAGCGGTTCAGCTTCGTCGAGACGTGGACGGTCAGCCGCGCGTTGCGCATCGCCGCCTCGGTGACCTCGGTGTCCGGGGACGCCCCCACGAAGTTGCCGCCCATGGCGAAGAACACCTTCGCCCGGCCGTCCCGCAGCGCCTGGATGGAACGGACCACGTCGAAGCCGTGGTGGCGCGGGGAGACGATCCCGAACTCCTTGTCCAGGGCGTCCAGGAACGCGGACGCGGGCCGCTCGAAGATGCCCATCGTGCGGTCGCCCTGCACGTTCGAATGGCCGCGGACCGGGCAGACACCGGCACCCGGCCGCCCCACGGCCCCGCGCAGCAGCAGCAGGTTGACCACCTCCCGGATGGTCGGCACCGCGTGCTTGTGCTGGGTGAGCCCCATCGCCCAGCAGACGATGGTCCGCTTCGAGGCGAGGACCATCTCCAAGGCCTTCCCGATCTCCGCGCGGGTCAGCCCCGTCGCGGTGAGCGTCTCCTCCCAGTCCGCCTCACGGGCGGCCGCCGCGAACTCCTCGAACCCGTGCGTGTACTCCCGCACGAACGCCTCGTCCACCGCTCCGGGCGTCTCCAGGACCAGCCGGTTCAGAAGCCGGAACAGGGCCTGGTCGCCGCCGATCCGGATCTGGAGGAAGAGGTCCGTGAGCGCCGCGCCCTTCAGCATGCCCTGCGGGGTCTGCGGGTTCTTGAACCGCTCCAGCCCCGCCTCCGGCAGCGGGTTGACCGAGATGATCCGCGCCCCCGCCGCCTTCGCCTTCTCCAGCGCCGACAGCATGCGCGGGTGGTTCGTGCCCGGGTTCTGCCCGGCGACGACGATCAGGTCCGCCCGGTGCAGGTCCTCCAGCGAGACACTGCCCTTGCCGACGCCGAGCGTCTCCGTCAGGGCCGACCCGGACGACTCGTGGCACATGTTGGAGCAGTCCGGCAGATTGTTCGTGCCGAATTCGCGCGCGAACAGCTGGAGCAGGAACGCCGCCTCGTTGCTCGTGCGCCCCGAGGTGTAGAACAGCGCCTCGTCGGGGGAGCCGAGCGCCCGCAGCTCCTCGGCGATGATCGCGAACGCGCGCTCCCAGGTCACCGGCTCGTACCGGTCGCCGCCCTCGGGCAGATACACCGGCTCCGTGATCCGGCCCTGCTGCCCCAGCCAGTAGCCGCTGCGGGCGGCCAGCTCCGCCACCGGATGCGCGGCGAAGAACGCGGGGGTCACCCGGCGCAGCGTCGCCTCCTCGGCGACGGCCTTCGCCCCGTTCTCGCAGAACTCGGCCACATGACGCTTCTCGCCCTCCGGCCAGGCGCAGCCGGGACAGTCGAAGCCGTCCTTCTGGTTGACCTTGAGCAGGGTCCGGGCCGTACGCAGCGGCCCCATCTGCTCCTGGGCGATCCGCAGCGTGTGCCCGACGGCGGGCAGGCCGGCGGCGGCGTGCTGCGGCGGGCCGACGCGCGGCGCGTCCTGGACCGGGTCACCGGCGGGCGGCTTGCTGACCATCGCGCTCTCCCTTGAGCGGTCGTCCTGCGGCGTACGTCTCCGATCCTGTCACGTGCCACCGACAGCCGGTGCCCCCGCCCGCGGCCCACCGGGCGCTGGACGGGAATGTCAGTGGTCCGTGGGAGGATCGTCCCGTGGCCGAGACAGCATCGAAGAAGACCGAGAAGACCGAAGAGAAGCGCCCCCGGCTCATGCTCATGGACGGGCACTCGCTGGCGTACCGGGCGTTCTTCGCACTGCCCGCGGAGAACTTCACGACCGCGACGGGACAGCCGACGAACGCGATCTACGGATTCGCGTCGATGCTGGCGAACACCCTGCGCGACGAGCAGCCCACGCACTTCGCCGTCGCGTTCGACGTGTCGCGCAAGACCTGGCGCGCCGAGGAGTTCCCCGAGTACAAGGCGAACCGCTCGAAGACCCCCGACGAGTTCAAGGGGCAGGTCGAGCTGATCGGCGAGCTGCTCGACGCCATGCGCGCCCCCCGCTTCGCCGTCGACGGGTACGAGGCCGACGACGTCATCGCGACCCTCGCCACCCAGGCCGAGGCCGAGGGCTTCGAGGTCCTCATCGTGACCGGCGACCGCGACTCCTTCCAGCTGGTCAGCGACCACATCACCGTGCTCTACCCCACCAAGGGCGTCTCCGAGCTGACCCGCTTCACCCCGGAGAAGGTCCAGGAGAAGTACGGACTCTCCCCCTCCCAGTACCCGGACTTCGCCGCCCTGCGCGGCGACCCGTCCGACAACCTCCCCGGCATCCCCGGCGTCGGCGAGAAGACCGCCGCCAAGTGGATCAACCAGTTCGGCTCCTTCGCCGAGCTGGTCGAGCGCGCCGACGAGGTCAAGGGCAAGGCCGGCCAGAACTTCCGCGACCACCTGGAGTCGGTCAAGCTCAACCGCCGCCTCACCGAGATGGTCCGGGACGTCGAGCTGCCGAAGACCGTGGCGGACCTCGCCCGCGAGCCGTACGACCGCACGGCCGTCGCCCTCGTCCTCGACACCCTGGAGATCCGCAACCCCTCGCTGCGCGAACGGCTCCTCGCCGTCGACCCCGGCACCGCGGAGGAGACCGCCCCGGCGCCGGCCGCCGGCGTCGACCTCGACTTCACCGTCCTCGGCGCGGGCGAGCTGGCCCCCTGGCTCGCCGCCCACGGTGACCAGCCCCTCGGCGTCGCCACCGTCGACAGCTGGGCCCTCGGCACGGGCAACGTGTCCGAGATCGCCCTCGCCGCCGCCGGCGGCGCGGCCGCCTGGTTCGACCCGAGCACCCTCGACGAGGCCGACGAGCGGGCCTGGGCCGCGTGGATCTCCGACCCCGAGCGCCCCAAGGCCCTGCACAACGCCAAGAGCGCCATGCGGGTCTTCCCCGAGCACGGCTGGACCGTCGCCGGCGTCACCATGGACACCGCCCTCGCCGCCTACCTCGTCAAGCCCGGCCGCCGCTCCTTCGCCCTGGACGCCCTCTCCGTCGAGTACCTCGGCCGTGAGCTCGCCCCCGCCGCCACCGCGGACGGACAGCTCGCCTTCGGCGCCGACGACACCGCCGAGGCCGAGGCGCTCATGAGCCAGGCCCGCGCCGTGCTCGACCTGGCCGCCGCCTTCGACGAGAAGCTCGCCGAGGTCGGCGCCCGCGACCTCCTCCACGACGTCGAGCTGCCCACCTCGGCCCTGCTCGCGCGCCTGGAGCGGCACGGCATCGCCGCCGACCGCGAGCACCTGGAGGCCATGGAGCAGCAGTTCGCCGGAGCCGTCCAGCAGGCCGTGAAGGAGGCCCACGCCTCCGTCGGCCACGAGTTCAACCTCGGCTCGCCCAAGCAGCTCCAGGAGGTCTTCTTCGGCGAGCTCAACCTCCCGAAGACCAAGAAGACCAAGACCGGCTACACGACGGACGCCGACGCGCTCGCCTGGCTCGCCGCCCAGACCGAGCACGAACTGCCCGTGATCATGCTCCGCCACCGCGAGCAGGCCCGGCTGCGCTCCACCGTCGAGGGCCTGATCAAGACGATCGCCGCCGACGGCCGGATCCACACCACCTTCAGCCAGACCGTCGCCGCCACCGGCCGTCTCTCCTCCACCGACCCCAACCTGCAGAACGTGCCGGTGCGCACCGACGAGGGCCGCGCCATCCGCCACGGCTTCGTCGTCGGCGAGGGCTTCGAAGCCCTCATGACCGCCGACTACAGCCAGATCGAGCTGCGGGTCATGGCCCATCTCTCCGAGGACGAGGGCCTGATCGAGGCCTTCACCTCCGGCGAGGACCTGCACACCACCGTCGCCTCCCAGGTCTTCAGCGTGGAGCGGTCCGCCGTCGACGCCGAGATGCGCCGGAAGATCAAGGCCATGTCGTACGGCCTGGCCTACGGCCTCTCCGCCTTCGGCCTCTCCCAGCAGCTCGGCATCGACCCGGGCGAGGCCCGCGGCCTCATGGACACCTACTTCGAGCGCTTCGGCGGGGTCCGCGACTACCTCCGCCGGGTCGTCGACGAGGCCCGCGCCACCGGCTACACCGAGACCATGCTCGGCCGCCGCCGCTACCTGCCCGACCTCAACAGCGACAACCGGCAGCGCCGCGAGTCCGCCGAGCGGATGGCGCTCAACGCCCCCATCCAGGGCACGGCCGCCGACATCGTGAAGGTCGCCATGCTGCGGGTCGACCGGGCGCTGACCGAGGCGCGCCTCTCCTCCCGGATGCTCCTCCAGGTCCACGACGAAATCGTCCTGGAGATCGCGCCCGGTGAGCGTGAGCAGGTCGAGGCCCTGGTCCGCGAGCAGATGTCCGCCGCGGCGGACCTGCGCGCCCCGCTGGACGTCTCCGTCGGCGTCGGCCCCGACTGGGACTCCGCCGCGCACTGACACCCGGCCGCCGCGGGTGCGTCCGGGCATCTCCGTACGCACCCGCGGCGGCTTTTTCCGTGCGCGGGGTTCACGGCGCGGGGCCGGGCGGGGACCGGACACGGGCGGTTCCGTGCACGGGACCGGGCGTTTCGCCGGGTGCGGCGCGTCAGCGCGCTCCCGGACCGGAATGTTCCGCGCCGCCCACCGGGACCTCCTCCCGCGAGGCCGCCCCGTCGGCATACGACGCCGTACGCTCCGAGACCGGCCGCGCGGGCCGCAGCAGCCGCACCGCCGTGCCGTACAGGCCGTACAGCACCAGCCCTACGGCGAGCCCCGCGCCCGCCCCGAAACAGGCGGTCGGGATGACGTCCAGCGGCGTCTCGACGCGGTCCCAGCCCCAGTACGCCGCCCAGCGCAGAACCCGGTGGGCGACGCCGGCCAGGACACAGCCGCCCAGCAGCCCGAGGGCGAGGAGCCGTCCACGCCGGCCCGGGACCGGCACCCCCGCCGGCAGCGGAAGCTCCGGCGCCTCCCGCACGGCCCGCACCGCGAACCAGCCCAGCACCCCGAGGGCCAGCGCCGAACTCCCGTACTGGGCGTACGTGTAGACCGGGAACCCGGCCACGACCTCGCCGAGGAAGGGGATCGCCCGCGTCCCCCAGCGGTCGATGTGGGTGAAGGTGTCCCACACCACGTGCGTCGTCGCGCCCAGCGCGGCGGACAGGGCGAACCAGACCGCGAGCGTTGCCGGACGGCGCTCCCGCCAGACGGCGCCGCGCACCGCCCCGTACAACCGCCCGCGCCACCGCTCGGGGAGGAGGGCCGCGAGCGGTTCGCGCACCGCCAGCCACAGCGTGACGAGGACCGCCGCGATCAGCACGTCGACCGTGACGATCCCGGCGGGGGAGTGGGTCACCTCGCCGAAGACCATCGCCTCGGGCACCGCCGTGGCCGCGAAGTAGGTCATGTCGGGCGCGAAGGAGCCGGTCACGAGGGCGGAGGCGACCAGCGGACCGCGCGCGACCCCGCTCCGCCGTAGCACGGGCAGCACGGCGGCGGCGTGGCTCAGCGTGAACGGCAACGGTGGCTCCTTGGCGGTGCGGTGCGAGGACAGGGGTGGGCGTGGTTCGCGGCCGGTGCGGGCGAACGCTTCGGCGGTGGGCGCGGACGCCCGGTCTCCAAGAGGGCGGTGAGGGCCCTTCCGGTTCCGGCGGTCCGGTGCCGGGCGGCCGAGAGGTGACGAAAGCGTGAAACCCGGGAGGGCTGTGTACCCGCCGGTACGGAGTTGGCATAAAGTCGCCGGAGGTTTGCGCGCGGGGAGCGCGAGAGCAGTCGACGGGGAGGGGACCACAGGGATGGCAGCGCAATTCGGCCGCCGGCTGAGGAGGAGTGCCACGAGCGGTGCGGTGGTCGCCGCGGCGGTCGCGGCGCTCGCCGCGTCGCAGGCACCGGAACTGGCGCCGCCCGCCACCGACAACGCGGGCGGTGACCACGCGATCGGTGCCGGGGAGACCACCGCGCCGCCCGGTGAGGACTCGGCCACCGGCGACTCCGTCTACTTCACCGACCTGCCGCCGCTGAACACGCCCAACAAGCCGGGCGTCACCCCCAAGCTGCCGCCGGTCGTCACCGGCCCGGCCGAGGCCGGCATACCCGCCTCCGTCCTCTCTGCCTACAAGCGGGCCGAGCAGTCCATACGGGCGACCGACCCCGGCTGCAACCTGCCGTGGCAGCTGCTCGCCGGCATCGGCAAGGTCGAATCGGGCCAGGCCCGCGGCGGACGCGTCGACCCCAACGGCACCACCTTGGCGCCGATCCTGGGGCCCGCCCTCAACGGTGTCGGATTCGCCAACATCAGCGACACCGACCGGGGTGCCTACGACGGTGACCGCGTCCACGACCGTGCCGTCGGCCCCATGCAGTTCATCCCGTCCACCTGGGCCGACTGGGGCCAGGACGCCAACGGCGACGGGAAGAAGGACCCGAACAACATCTACGACGCCGCTCAGGCGGCCGGCCTCTACCTCTGCGCGGGCGATCGGAACCTGGCGCTCAAGGCCGACCTCGACCGGGCCGTCCTCAGCTACAACCGCTCCACCGAGTACCTGAACACGGTCCTCTCCTGGTTCGAGTACTACAAGCGCGGCACGCACACCGTCCCGGACGGCACCGGCGTCCTGCCGATCGACCGCAGCGACGGCCGCGACCAGCGCCACCGCCCCTCGCCCACCACGCCGTTCCTTCCCGCGCCGCTCCACCCGGCACCCGGCACCGGCAGCCCCGAGCCCGGCCCCAGCACCCCGGTCACGCCGCCGAGGACCACACCGCCGACGACCGGGCCGACCACCCCGGCGAAGCCCACCACGCCCACCCGGCCGACCACGCCGACGACCCCGTCCAAGCCGCCGACCAGCGGCCCGGTCGGCCCGGCCAAGGTCGCGCGGGTCAAGGCCGTGGCAGGGGCGACCCTGACGGCCCGCACCGACAGCGTCTTCGCCACCGCCCCGAAGGCCGTGGCGATCGACGCCGCCGGCCTCCCGGTCGCCGGAGTGAGCATCCGGTTCTCCATCACGGGGACCACCGACAGCCGCTTCGCGGGAGGCGGCACCACCGCCACCGTCACCACCGGCGCGTCCGGTGTGGCCGTCGCCCCCGCCCTCCGCGCGGGCGAGACGACCGGCACGTTCACCGTCCGTGCCACCGTCGTCGGCCGCGCCCTGCCCGCCGCCGAGTTCACCGCGACGGTCACCGTGCGGAAGGCGGACGCCCTCGTCCGCCTCGCGGGCGACCCCCTCACGGCCACGGCCGGCACCTCCTTCACCCAGCGGCTCCAGGTCAAGGCCACCGAGAAGGGCGCCCTCGCCCCCGGGGTCGGCGTCACCGCCGTGATCACCGCCTCCGCGACCGGCACGGCGCAGAGCGCCGACGGCCCGTACTTCGCCAAGGACGCCGCCGGCAACCCGGTGCGCACACGCGTCCTCAAGACGGACGCCAACGGGCTGCTCTCCCTCTCCGGGATCCTCGCCGGGGACAAGGCGGGCGAGTACGTCCTGCTGCTGACCGCCCCCGGCGGCGGCACCCAGCGGATCACCCTCACCGTGACCGCGCCCGCCCCGACGCCGACCCCCACGCCCACCCCGACGCCGACCCCCACGCCCACGCCGACTCCGGCCCCGGAGGAGTCGGCGACCTCCCCGGCACCCTCGGGAAGCACCGGCACCACCTCGCCGGCCACCTCCTCACCGACCCCCACGCCCTGACCCGCCCGGGCCGGTCAGCCGCTCCGGCCGCGCCGCCCCTCGTCCCCCGGGACGGGGGGCGGTCCCGTGTGCGGCGACCTCTCCGTCTCAGCCCTCCCGTCTCAGCCGCGCGTTCGTGTGCCGCGTCGCTTCCGCGGTCGAGGGGTCCTCGGGCCAGGGATGCTTCGGGTACCGTCCGCGCAGCTCCGAGCGCACCGAGCGGTAGCCCTCGTGCCAGAACGAGGCCAGATCGGCGGTCACGGCGGCGGGTCGCCCGGCGGGGGAGAGGAGGTGCACAAGGACCGGGACCCCCGCCACCCGAGGGGTCCGCGCCAGGCCGAACATCTCCTGGAGTTTCACCGCGAGCACCGGCCGCCCGCCGGAGTAGTCCACGCGTATCCGCGAACCGCTCGGCACCTCGATGCGTTCCGGAGCCAGCTCGTCCAGCCGGCCGGCCTCGCCCGTCGCCCACGGCAACAGCGTGCGCAGCGCCGCCCCCGCGTCGAGCCGTGCGAGATCGGCACGGCGCCGCGCCCGGGACAGCTCCGGCTCCAGCCACTCCCCGGCCCGTTCGATCAGCGCCTCGTCCGACACGTCCGGCCACGGCTCACCCACGGCGCCGCGCAGGAACGCCAGCCGCTCGCGCAGTTCCACCGCCTCCCGCGACCAGCGCAGCAACCCGAGCCCCTCGCGGCGCAGCCCGTCGAGCAGCGCCTCCCGCACGAGCCCGGCGCCGGCGGCCCGCCCGAGCGGCCGGACCGTCAGCTCGACCGCGCCCAGCCGCTCCACCACGCGCGCCACCACGTCCCCGTCCTCCCAGCGGACCTCCTCACCCTCGCTCCACAGATGTGCCGCGGCCCGGCGGGCCGTCCCCTCGTCCAGCACGGCCGCCAGCCGCACCCGGGCCGTCGCGTCCCGCACGGTCCGGTCCGCGACCGCCACGGCCAGCCAGGGCGCCGCGCCGAGCCGGGAGCCCTCCGCGAGCCGGGCCCCGCTTCCCGACACCATCAGGAAGCCGTCCTGCTCACGGCGCCGGGCGACCCGCTCCGGAAAGGCCAGCGCGGTCACCAGGCCCGCCACCGCGTCCTCGCCCGCGACCGCGGACTCCCCGGCCGCCCCGCCGCGGTCCGCCTCGCCGGCCGACCGCTCCAGGCGCCGGACCTCCGCCCGCCACCGCGCCCCGTACCCGTCGCCACCCCTCCGTGCCTCCAGCCAGACCGCCACCAGGTCGTCCCCGTACTCCCGGGGCGGCTCCTCGCTCAACAGCGCCACCACCTCCGCCGTACGCCGGAGGCCCACCTCGGGAGCCGCGTCCAGCAGGGCGCGGGCCAACCGGGGAGGCAGCCCGAGCCGGGCCATGCGGACACCGCGCCCGGTCGCCCGGCCCTCCGCGTCCACCGCGCCGATCGCC
>NZ_JAPSIW010000797.1 GCF_031178505.1 Streptomyces sp.
CGCCATGGCTGAGGGACTGCCCACTCCGTTGACGATCGTCGCACCTTACGGCGACGATGGTCATTCCGATCATGAAACCTTGGGACGAAGGAGGACGGCCGCATCCGTGACTTCCTCGTGTTGTCCGGGAAGGCCGCCGACGGCAACGCCGTGGTGCCTACTGGGCGGGAATCGATCGAGTGCACCACTCGATAAGTCACCCTTCGAGGGTGTCCACGACCGCCACAGAGGTCAGGTTTTCGTCGTGCGGGCCCAGCCTGTACATGACTTCCTGGACGGCGTAATCGGTGGCACCCTCCACCCCCTCGTCGAACTTCGCGCCCTCGTTGGCTCGCACGTCGGCCACCAGTCCGGCCCAGCTGATTCCGGCGCTAGCGGCTTCCCACGAGTCAACGTTTCAGCAGTCGAACAGCTTCTGTTCCGGCTCCTGAGCTCACACCGCCGGGTGAACGCTTGTCTCCACCTGGAGAAACGCTGGGTCCGGGGTAGCCGACGCCGCGGCCGGCGGGGTTGCGGAGACGGGTACCTGAGACCTGGAGCCTCCCACTGCAACGGTCAGAGGCGCGGAGGACGGCAACGGGCCCCTAGCACCGCAACTGCTCAGCGGCATGAGGGCAGTCAGGCACAGGACCGTGGCAACTGTTCGTCTTGCAGGACATCGAGGACTGGTTTTGCGCATAATCACAAAGGCTTCATTCATAAAAGAGGGCACAGAGGGCAACCTCTCCACCGCCGATTCTTCCTCCGCTCCGTGGTCGCTACGTGGGTCGCGCCGGGTCAGCGTGTCGCTGCGAAGGCCCGAGCGGCCGCGAGCACCAAGGCACTCACTTCATCCACCGGGTGATCGCGAAGCACACGCGCCGGGCATCGATCTTCCAGCGCCGGGTTTGCCCCCATGAACCACGCTTGGACGACGGCACCGGTGTGCGTCGTCTCGGCCAGGACACCGGCGACCTGGTAGACCAGACGCAGCCGATGCTCGACCGTCTGACTAGGCCGACGGGCGCCGGCCGCCCACTGACGCACCGCCTTGGTGTCGGTGACACCGCCGAGGTAGGTGACCAGTTGCGCCCCGAGCGTGGAGCGCAGAGCGACAACAAGGTGCGGGAAGGGCAGAGTCACCGATTCACGGTAGGCCCCTAGCCTGGGCTGGGCGGTCGGCGGCGAAGTCATGGACCCATAATTCTCGGGGCCTCGGACAATCAGCCAGAGCGAGCACCCGTTCTGATGCCCCACGCAGTGCCTGTGCGCATGCCCTGACCAACGCTCGGTTACGCGTCATGGACCCGTCGTGGATGCCATCACGCCATAATTTTGGCGCTCCCGGTGCGGGCGGCTCTTATTCTCGGCGCATGGTTGAGGTTGAAGTTCGTTCCGCTGTAAGTGAGGACTACAGCGTTCTGCGTGAGATCGACGAGCTGGGCAGATGGCCCAGCATGTGTTCTAAGTACGGCTTCGACCTGGAGTGCAACGAGTACCTGGTCGCCGTCGTAGAGGGGCAGGTCCGGGGGTTTCTGCAGGGCCACCACGATTCCACCGCCTGGGCCGCCTGCCTGGTCTCCCCCACCCCGCCGGAGACCTGGACGTGCAGCACCGTCAGCTACTTCACCGTCCACCCCGATGTCCGCGGCCACGGCCTGGGCTCGGCCCTACTGCGGGAGTTCATGCACCGGGCTCGGCAGGCCGGCTCGCAGTGGATGATGATGCAGCCGGCCGAATGCGGAACGAGGCGCGAACTGTCCCCGACGATGGCCGCTCTGTGCACCCGAACCGGGCTGCGCTACGTCGAGCCGCTGACGCTTCACCGCCGCAACGCCCTGACGCTTATGGCCGCTCCCCTCACCGACGCCCCGACCCACCACTTTCGTCCCGCGTCCCACGCCCCCCAACCGGTGGCGCGCCGGCGGATCCGTCACGCCCACCAGCAGCCCGCCCACGCTGCGTGATCGAGGCAGCACATCTGGGGGTCAGGTGCGGCAGTGGGCTCTGGGTAGGATCTTCGGATGCCTGAGATCCGACTCGCCCAGCCCACCGACTACACGCAGGTGCGCAGACTGTGGAACCTGTACCACCCAGCAGCGGTTCTCAGCGAAAACGATTTCCAGGCAGAGTTGCCCAGCTACACGGTCGCCCTCGTCGACGGGACGGTCGTCGGGTTTTGCTGCGGCCACCACGCTTCGGCAGCGTGGATGGAGTGCCGGGTGAGCCCTCGGCCGCCAGCGGATTGGGACTGCAGCTACCTTGAGACCCTGGTGGTTGACGAGTCCCATCGGGGCCGTGGCATCGGCACTGCACTGCTGGAGGACCTCACGACTCGGGCAACTGCGGCCGGGACGAGCTGGTTGTTGCTGTACCCCAAGCGCGGCGACGGCCGTCCGATGGCCAGCGAGCAGCTGCTGCGTTTCTACACCCAGGCCGGGCTGCGTCTGCTGGAGCCCGCCGATGACTACCTGCGCGAGAGGCCATGGATGATGGGGCGGCCGTTGGTCGCGAGCCCGGCCTACATCATGGCCCGATCCCCTGCCGAGCTTGTACCCGCAGCCCGACCCTGAGGACCCTCAGCGCCACATCTCACCGCGGCTGCTGACCCTCGTGACCTTCGGCAGCGCCTCACCGGAGCCGGTCCCGCGTCGAGGATGAGAGCGCACCGGGATGGTGGGCGGCTCGTTCTTCGACGTGCCCGGTGCCCGACGCATATGCTCGCGCACCGTGGTCGCCGACCGGGATTGCGGCCTGGCACGGTGGCGGGTATAGGAGCTCTCCATCTGCTCCAACACAAGCCCGTCCCAGTCCCCGGTGACCGGTTGCACCCAGGTGGAAGCCGCTACGGTGCGCGGACTTGGCGACGAAACGCGCGCCTGGGATGAGGGCGCCTCGATGTCATCAGCCGTGGTAATCAGCGGCGCGGTCGGGTGCAGCGCCCAAGCCGACTGGCGGCCCAGCTGCTCAGCAGCCACCGCCAGCACCAGAGCTGGATCCCCAGGTTCGTCCGGCTCGTAGGTCGGCGCTACGACTTGGCGGCGCATCACCGGCGGCACCAGGTCCCCGGTGTCGAGCGCCGCCGCGGCAGCTGTGCGTAGCGCTGCCCCGTCGCAG
>NZ_JAPSIW010000798.1 GCF_031178505.1 Streptomyces sp.
GGACACGGAGACCCGGTAGCCGTCCTGCGGGGCGAGAGCCGGGACGTTGTTGCGCGCGTCCTGGATGAGGAACTCGGCCCGGTCCAGGTGCGACTGCTCGATGCCGGCCGGCTGCGGCAGCTCCGCGGTCGACAGGGAGCGCACGGCCCACTGCACCGCCAGCGCCTCATCCGGATCGTCGGTGGGCCCGAAGACCGAGAGGATGTATCCGGCGAGGGTGGCGTTCTCCGGCTTCCAGTAGACCGGGCTGTCGCCGACCTTCTCGCCCACCACGTTCTCCCATCCGGTCGCCGGGTCGTCGAAAGGCTCGGCGACGGCGTAGCCCTCGTCGTCCAGCACGAACTCTCCGACGGGGGCCAGGGGCTGGTCCTCGTGGATGCCGTAGGCGGTGTCGGTGTTGCTCAGCGCCACCGGGGTGTAGAACGACTCCGCGCCGGTGCTCGGGCTCTCCTCCGGGACCTCGACGAGGTACTCCGCGATCGCCACGGGCACGGCGACGGCTGGCGCCGCAGCGACCAGCGTCCCGGTCACCGCGGTGGTGCCGGCAAGAGCCGCTACCGCGAGGAGCTGCGCGCGGCGGGCGGGGAGGGGGGAGGGCATGGGAACTCCTGGGGATCGTGTGGGGATCGGCAGGCCGGTGGGCGGCCGACCGATCTTTACTAATGTAATTGCATGGAGGGGGCGCTGTCCGGGGAAGTCACTGTGCGACGCCGGGTGTGCGCACAAGAGGGGACGGGCAGCCCGCCTGCGTCACGGGACGGGGGCCGTCTCGGGATCGAGGGCCAGATCGACGATGAGGTTGTTCGTGTACGACCAGGACGGTGCTCCGTCCGGCTGGACGTAGTCGCCAGAACAGGTGACCAGGGACAGTCCCGGGTCACCGGTCAATTCGAAGATGTCCCGCGGCGGGGCGTCCCGTGGTGTCGGCTCCCGCACCGTAGTCACGGTGTAGGAGAACACTCCCCCGGTCCCGTCGGAGATCCACAGCCTCTGCCCGGGCTGAGCCGTGTAGAGCGTGGCCAGCGCGGGAGCGTCGTAGGGATAGTCCACGTGGCCGGCCAGCACCGCGTTGCCCTGCTCGCCCCCGATCGGAGCGGAGGCCGAGTACCAGCCGATCGCGGCGCGGTCCTCGTAGGTAGGCACGGCCATGTTCCCGGCGTCGTCCTGTCCCATGGACTCGAGCGCCGCATCGATGCCGATCGAGGGCGAACAGACCTGGGCCCGGGCGGAGAAGTCCCCGCAGGTCTCCGGGCTCCGCACCGCGGGGTGAGCCCCCGGGTCGCCGACCGCACGGGCGTCGTCCGGGGACAGCGAGTCGGCGCCAACCGGGACCGGAGCACTTAACGAGGCGGGATCACCGTGCTGGACGTCCCCGCCGAAGCTGGCAACCGGCGCGCCGATCAGCCAGGGCACGGCCAGGAGGCCGACAGCGGCGAGTGACACCATAGCAAGGAGCGCCGACAGCGCCGGGCGTCCGGCACTGGACGGCCGGAGCTCTGCAAGATTCTCGAGCGGCATCGGACTACATCTTCAGAACGTTGAGGACTGTGGGCCCGAGCACGGTGAGGAACAGCACAGGGAGCACGAACAACATCAACGGCAGGAGAATTTTTACGGGTATTTTCTGCGCGGCTTCCTCGGCCCGCTGCCTCCGCTTGATGCGCATCTCGTTGGCCTGGGTGCGCAGCACCGTGGAGATTGAGATGCCGTACGCATCCGCCTGGATCACCGCTCGGGTGAACGTGCGCAGATCGGGGACGTCGGTGCGCTGCTCGAGCGCCAGGTAGGCGTCACGGCGCGGAATGCCCACCCGCATCTCCTGCAGGGTGCGCACCAGTTCCTCCGCCAGGGGGCCCTTGCCGTTGTGCCCGGCACGGGCCATCGCCGATTCGAAGCCGAGGCCAGCCTCGACCGCGATCATCATCTGGTCCAGGGTGTCGGCCAGTTCCAGACCGATCGCCTTCTGCCGCTCGACGCCGCGGGAGTACAGCAGGAGCTCCGGCACGAAGTAGGCCACGGGCACCATGATCGCCACTATCAGGACGATCATGCCGTTGCCATTCGTCAGCAGCAGGAGCAGCACGCCGAAGAGCGCGGCACCGGCCAGCGCGTAGACCTTGTAGGCCATGAGCCGGGCGACCGGCCAGTCGGCGGGCCGGCCCGCCTTCGAGTACAGCCCCTCGAGCCGGTCCCGTCCGTTCCCCGTGGTGAGCCGGCTTGCCCAACCGAAATCCGGGGCGTCGCGGATCGACTCGGCCTCGGTCGCACCGAGACCGACCCGCAGGTTCTGGCGCACCAGCCGGTCGCCGCCCCACCGGACGCTGACGGCGAGCCAGATGGCCAGAGCCGCGGCACCGGCCAGGAGCAGAAGGCCGAGCACAGGGGAGATCGACGACATGGGGCGCCTTTCAGGGATACGGGGTGGTAAGACTCAGAACTGGATCTTGATGATGCGGGACATCCAGTACCCGCCGATGGCGAACATCAGCAGGGCGACGGCGATCATCGCGTAACCGAAGAAGCCGCTGGTGAGGAACTGGGAGATGTACTCCGGGGAGATCACCGTGAGCACTGCGGCGATCAACACCGGTAGGGCCATGAGGATGTAGGCGGACATCTTCCCCTCGGCCGCCAGCGTCTTGACCTGCCGACGAATCTGGCTACGCTCACGGATCGTGCCGGCCACGCGGTCGAGCACCTCGGCGAGGTCCCCGCCGACCTCCCTGTGGATGCCGATGGCCTGCGCCACCCAGGAGAAGTCCTCGGACTCCATGCGTTTCGCCGCCTGGCTCAGGGAGTCGTCGAGATCCATGCCGAGACGGGTCTCGTTCACCACCCGGGTGAGCTCCTCGGCGGTGGGCGCCGGAGACTCCTTCGCCACGGCGTCGACCGCACGCAACAGGGAGTGTCCGGCCCGCAGGGACCCCGAGAACAATTGGAGCGTGTTGTCGAGCTGATCGGCGAAGACGCGCTTGCGCCGGCCGGTGAGGAAGCCGACTGCGACCTTGGCCACCACCGGGGCCGCGAGAAAGAACAGCAGGGCCAGCCATCCGCCACCCACGACGGTGCCCACGGCCGCGGGTGCCGTGGTGGC
>NZ_JAPSIW010000799.1 GCF_031178505.1 Streptomyces sp.
CGCCGGGGCGCAGGGTGAGGGTGCGGGAGATGTGGGCGAGCGTGTCGCCGACGCCGTACACCATCTCGGCGGTGCTGCCGTCCTGGACCACCTCGCCGTTGACGTAGGTGCGTACTCGCAGCCCGTCGCGCAGGTCGCCCACCTCGGCGGCGGGGACGAGGGGGCCCAGCGGGCCGGAGCGGTCGCCGTTCTTGCCGAGGATCCACTGCGAGGTGAGTTTCTGGGCCCGGCGGGAGGTGAGGTCGTTGAACGCCGAGTAGCCGACGACCGCCGCCAGGGCCTGTTGTGGCGAGGCGTCCACGAGGGGGGCGCCGACCCACGCGACGATCTCGCCCTCCCAGTCGAGTCCGTCCTCTCCGGACGGCACGGGCACTTCGGCGCCGTCCACCGTGAGCGACTGGGTCCAGCGGGCGAACAGCGTCGGGTACGGGGGGAGTTCCTGGTCGCGGAAGGACCCCTCGGCCACGTGCTTGAGGTAGTTGAGGCCGATGCAGATCACCCGGGCGCCCGGCAGCACCGGCGGGACCAGTTCCCCCGAGGACACGGCGACGGCCGGCCCGTCGGCCCCGCGGGTGAGGTGGCCGTGCGGATCGGACCAGAACTCCTCCAGCCCGGCCAGCACCGTCACCTCACGTCCGTCGGGTGAGAGGTATCCGACCTCGGTCGCGGTGCCCTGCCTTCGGAATCCGACCACGCGCATGTGCCGTCTCCTGTCGACGAAACCTTCGAAGGCCAACCCCTTCAAAGGTTCGGAGGTTTTATGCTTCCATGGCGACTATGCCTCACATCAACGACGAGGAACAAGGCGGCACCGGCTCACCCGACGGCCTCCGCGGTTCCCGGCACCCGGGGACCGGGCTGCGGACCGGCGGCTCGCGGACCCGGGCGGAGCGGCTGGCCGAGGCGCTCGACGCCCGCATCCGCAGCGGCGGGCTGGCTGCCGGGGACCCGGTCGGCACGCTGGAGTCGCTGCGCGCGGAGACCGGGTACGCCTACTCGACGGTCAGCGAGGCGGTCCGGCTGCTGCGGGACCGAGGGGTGCTGGAGATCCGGCCGGGGCGCGGGGGCGGGCTGTTCGTCGCCGACCGGGGGCCGGTGGTGCGGCTGCGGCACACCCTGCTGGAGGTCCGGGAGGAACCGGCCACTGTCGCGGACGCCATCGAACTGCGCGACCACCTGGAGGTCCTCGTCGACGTCGGGGCCGCCCGCTGCCGCACCGAGGAGGACGTCGCCGGCCTGCGGGCCCGGCTGGAGCACATGCGGGCCGCGGCGGACTGGGACGGTTTCCTGCGGGCCAACTGGGCGCTGCACGAACGCATCGCCCGGATCAGCCCCAACCGGATGGCCGCCGCCGTCTACACCGGGACCCTGGGGCACCTGCACGGCACCACGTCCCGGTTCGCCGACGGCGGCCCCGCGTTCGCCGCCTACCGGGCCGAGCGCCACCGCATCCACGCCGAGCTGGTCGAGGCCATCGCCGCCGGCGACGAGACGGCCGTGCGGGCCGCCGTCGCCCGGCACAACGCCACCGCCTGAGCCAGCACTGCGCTGTGTCACCACCACCGAGCAACGGGAAGGGCCGCCCATGTCGTCCGCCGGCTTCCGCCAGTACCTCTTCGCGCCGGACCATCCGCGCATAGCCGAACTCAAGGGCATGGATCCCTACACCTACCGGGACTTCGCCCGGCGCGAGGGCACCTTCACCGGCGGTCTGATCCAGGGGTGGCGCCCGCTCTACCTCGAGGAGTTCCGGGGCATCACCGAGGACGGCCGGCTGCGCGAGGACACTCACCCCCTCACTCCGGCCCGCCCCGGCGAGGAGGCGCCCGTCGCCGCCATGGCGGCCGCCGCGCGGGACCTGCTGGACGCGCTCGACGACGACGGCCGGCGCCGCCTGCGGTACGCGGTGGACGCACCCGAGTGGCAGACCTGGGCCAACCCGGAGTTCATGCAGTTCGACACGGGCCTGCGCCTGGAGTTCCAGCCCGCGCCGGTGCGCGAGCGGGCGCTCGCCCTCATGGCGGCCTCGCTCAGCCCGGAGGGCTACGAGCTGGCGCACGGCATGATGCTGATCAACGGCTTCCTCGGGGAGGTGGTCGGGCTGCAGTCGCTGCTCAACGAGTTCAGCTACAACTTCGTGCTGTACGGCGAGCCGGACCCGGTGGCCCCCTGGGGCTGGCAGCTCTACGGGCACCACTGCGCCGTCAGCTGCCTGGTCGTGAACGGCCGCATGGTGCTCAGCCCGCTCTTCCTCGGCGCCGAGCCCAACGAGATCGACGAGGGCCCGCACGCCGGCCTGCACGCCTTCACCGGGCACATCCGTGCCGCGACGGCGCTGATGGCGGCCCTCACCCCCGAGCAGCGGCAGGCCGCCACCGTGTACCGGCGGATGGTGGACGACGCGATGCCGCCGGGCCGCGTCCACCCCGGGGACGAGCGGCACCTCGGCGGCGCCTTCCAGGACAACCGGGTCATCCCCGTCGAGGGCGTACGGGTGAGTGAACTCGGCGACGAGGCCAGGGAACTGGTGATGGCGGTCGTCGAGCAGTTCGTGCTGGCGCTGCCCCAGGGGCCGCGGGCGGCGCGGCTGCGCGAGGTACGGGAACGGCTCGACGAGACCTGGTGGTCCTGGATCGGCGGCCACGAACCCGGCGACGTGTTCTACTACCGCGTCCAGTCCCCGGTGCTGATCGCCGAACTCGACCACCACTGCGGCGTCTTCCTCGACTACGACACCCCGCGCCCCTTCCACATCCACACGGTGCTGCGCACCCCGCACGGCAACGACTACGGGCGTTCCTACGTACGCCAGTGGCAGCGGAGCCACGCCTCGTGAGCCGGGACGACGTGCGCGGGGACAGTGTGCTCGGGGACAGCGTGCTGGGGAACGACATGCGCGGGGCGGTGGCCCGGCACGTGATCGCCGGCCTCCTGCACTCCTACACCGCCGCCGCCGACCGCAAGGACGTCCCCGCCGCCGTCGCCCTTCTGGGCGGGGCGCGGGTGCGATTCCCCGTCGGCGGCTTCGACGGGCCCGGGACTGCCGAGGCGTTCTTCACCCGGCTGTGGGCCTCACCGGTGCCGCACCGCCA
>NZ_JAPSIW010000131.1 GCF_031178505.1 Streptomyces sp.
GGCTTCCGGTGGCTGGGTATGTGAGCGGTGTGGGACATGGGTACAACCGCTATCAGGGCGACACGGTTCCCTTCAAGAAACGTGGGTTGCGCCACAGTTGTGCGCGGAAGGGGCGAATCCGCCTGGCTCACGCCTTTATTGACGCCGTAACGGGCAAACCGGACAGGGGCGCTCACCGCCGTTGATCACGGGTTTTCAATGAAAAGCCCGAATTGCCCCGCGCTTACCACCTCTTCACACCGATGGCCAAGCCCTTCGGTTTCCGGCCACCCTCGACCGTGACGCAGGTCACGCCGGAGCTCGTGAACGCGCGCACACGTCCACCTCCGTACGCGCGGACCCCCGACCGGGCGACCGCCGGACCGCATATCACCCGTACGCGTCCATGGCCAATTTGCTTGTACAGCCCAACTCTTGATAGTGGGACACCCCTCCTGAGCTGCTCTTTCCGGTCCGGATGTCACAACTGGTGATCACCTGGGCGCTTCGCGCGACAAGATCACCGCTCATCCGACTTCATGATCCTTCGTCAGGTGGTGGAGATCACAAATCCGTTGGCGCACCCCGTGTCGCAGATCACAGAGGGGCAGGCATAAGATGCGGGGCGTCGGGCTTGTGAACTGCCTCACATGGGGGCGATCTTCCGAGAGCCGACGGTGCGGTCCAACGGTCAAGGACGACTGGAAGGAGCGAGGAGCGTGAATGCGTACGCGCCCGTCCTCGTGCTCGGTGCCCTGGGTGCGGGGTTTGCGGTCTTCTCCGTGGTCATGGCCACGCTGATCGGGCCAAAACGGTACAACAGGGCAAAACTTGAGGCATATGAGTGCGGCATCGAACCGACGCCCACTCCCGCCGGGGGCGGTCGCTTCCCGATCAAGTACTACCTGACGGCGATGCTCTTCATCGTCTTCGACATCGAGATCGTCTTCCTCTACCCCTGGGCCGTCAGCTTCGACGCCCTGGGGCTTTTCGGGCTCGTGGAGATGCTGCTCTTCGTGCTCACCGTCTTCGTCGCCTACGCCTACGTGTGGCGGCGCGGCGGCCTGGAATGGGACTGAGGGGCTGAGGGGCACCTATGGGACTCGAAGAGAAACTCCCGAGCGGTTTTCTGCTGACGACGGTCGAACAGGCCGCGGGCTGGGTGCGGAAGTCCTCCGTCTTCCCCGCCACCTTCGGCCTCGCCTGCTGCGCCATCGAGATGATGACCACCGGCGCCGGCCGCTACGACCTGGCCCGCTTCGGCATGGAGGTCTTCCGCGGCTCCCCGCGCCAGGCCGACCTGATGATCGTCGCCGGCCGTGTCAGCCAGAAGATGGCGCCCGTCCTGCGGCAGGTCTACGACCAGATGCCGAACCCCAAGTGGGTCATCTCCATGGGCGTCTGCGCCTCCTCGGGCGGCATGTTCAACAACTACGCCATCGTGCAGGGCGTCGACCACATCGTGCCGGTCGACATCTACCTGCCGGGCTGTCCGCCCCGCCCGGAGATGCTGATGGACGCGATCCTCAAGCTCCACCAGAAGATCCAGACCTCCAAGCTCGGCGTGAACGCGGCGGAAGCCGCCCGCGAGGCGGAGGAGGCGGCGCTCAAGGCGCTGCCGACGATTGAGATGAAGGGTCTGCTCCGTTGAGCGACGAGACACCCAACCCCGACAAGGACCTCAGCGCGCAGAACCTGCCGGGCCAGCGCGGCGACCACGGTGAGGAGGTGCGCGTCCAGCGGGGCATGTTCGGCGCCCAGAGCGGCGCGGACACCTCCGGCTACGGCGGCCTCGTCCGCTCCGTCCGGCTCCCCGGGCCCGCCTCCCGGCCGTACGGCGGCTGGTTCGACGAGGTCGCCGACGAGCTGGAGGGCGCCCTGGAGGAACAGGGCCTCGTCCCCGGGAACGCGATCGAGAGGACGGTCGTCGACCGCGGCGAACTCACCTTCCACATCGAGCGCGAGCACCTCGTCCGCGTGGCCCGCACCCTGCGCGACGACCCGGCCCTGCGCTTCGAGCTCTGCACGGGCGTCTCCGGCGTCCACTACCCGGGCGACAAGGGCCGCGAGCTGCACGCCGTCTACCACCTGCGCTCGCTCACCCACGGCCGGCTGATCCGCCTGGAGGTCTCGGCCCCCGACGCCGACCCGCACGTCCCGTCCCTCGTCGCGGTCTATCCGACCAACGACTGGCACGAGCGCGAGGCGTACGACTTCTTCGGCATCGTCTTCGACGGCCACCCCGCCCTCACCCGGATCATGATGCCGGACGACTGGCAGGGCCACCCGCAGCGCAAGGACTACCCCCTCGGCGGCATCGCCGTCGAGTACAAGGGCGCCCAGATCCCGGCTCCGGACCAGCGGAGGTCGTACTCGTGACCACCCCTTCTGCAAGCGCGCGTGAGACGACCGAAGGCACCGTCTACACGGTCACCGGCGGCGACTGGGACGAGGTCGTCCGGTCCGCCGCCAAGGCCGACGACGAGCGCATCGTCGTCAACATGGGCCCCCAGCACCCCTCCACCCACGGCGTGCTCCGGCTCATCCTGGAGATCGACGGCGAGACCGTCACCGAGGCCCGCTGCGGCATCGGCTACCTCCACACCGGCATCGAGAAGAACCTCGAGTACCGGACCTGGACGCAGGGCACCACCTTCGTCACGCGCATGGACTACCTCACCTCGTTCTACAACGAGACGGCGTACTGCCTCGGCGTGGAGAAGCTGCTCGGCATCACCGACCAGGTGCCCGACCGGGCGAGCGTCATCCGGGTCCTCCTCATGGAGCTCAACCGGCTCTCCTCGCACCTGGTCTGCATCGCCACCGGCGGCATGGAGCTCGGCGCCACCACGATCATGATCTACGGCTTCCGGGACCGCGAGATGATCCTGGACCTGTACGAGCTGATCACCGGCCTGCGCATGAACCACGCCTTCATCCGCCCCGGCGGCCTCGCCCAGGACCTCCCGCCCGGCGCCGTCGACGCCGTCCGCGAGTTCGTGCGCACCATGAGGAAGAACCTGCCGGAGTACGACAAGCTCGCCACCGGCAACCCCATCTTCAAGGCCCGCATGCAGGACGTCGGCCACCTCGACCTCACCGGCTGCATGGCCCTCGGCGCCACCGGCCCCATCCTGCGCTCCGCGGGCCTCCCGCACGACCTGCGCAAGACCGACCCGTACTGCGGCTACGAGACCTACGACTTCGAGGTCCCCACCGCCGACAGCTGCGACGCCTACGGCCGCTTCCTCGTCCGTCTGGAGGAGATGCGCCAGTCGCTGCGGATCGTCGAGCAGTGCCTCGACCGCCTGGAGCCCGGACCCGTCATGGTCGGCGACAAGAAGATCGCCTGGCCCGCGCAGCTCGCGCTCGGTCCCGACGGCCTCGGCAACTCCCTCGACCACATCAAGAAGATCATGGGCACCTCCATGGAGGCCCTGATCCACCACTTCAAGCTCGTCACCGAGGGCTTCCGGGTCCCCCCGGGCCAGGCCTACGTGGCCGTCGAGTCCCCCAAGGGCGAGCTCGGTGTGCACGTCGTCTCCGACGGCGGCACCCGCCCCTTCCGGGTCCACTACCGCGACCCGTCGTTCACCAACCTCCAGGCCATGGCGGCGATGTGCGAGGGCGGCCAGGTCGCCGACGTCATCGTCGCCGTCGCCTCCATCGACCCCGTGATGGGAGGCGTCGACCGATGACCGAGAACGTCAGCCTCGGCATGCCCCAGCTCCCCGCGCCCCCGTACCCGCAGGACGTCCGGGCCCGCCTGGAGGAGGACGCCAGGGAGATCATCGCCCGCTACCCCGGCTCCCGCTCCGCGCTCCTGCCGATGCTGCACCTGGTGCAGTCGGAGGAGGGCCACGTGACCCGCACCGGCATGCAGTTCTGCGCCGACATGCTCGGCCTCACCACCGCCGAGGTCACCGCCGTCGCCACCTTCTACACCATGTACCGCCGCAGGCCCTCCGGCGAATACCAGGTCGGGGTCTGCACCAACACGCTCTGCGCGGTCATGGGCGGCGACGCCATCTTCGAGGAGCTCAAGGCCCACCTCGGCGTCGGCAACAACGAGACGACCGAGGACGGGCGGATCACCCTCGAGCACATCGAGTGCAACGCGGCCTGCGACTACGCCCCCGTGGTGATGGTCAACTGGGAGTTCTTCGACAACCAGACGCCCGAGTCCGCCAAGAAGATGGTCGACGACCTGCGGGCCGGCCGCACCGTCGAACCCACCCGCGGCGCACCCCTGTGCACCTTCAAGGAGACCGCCCGGATCCTCGCCGGCTTCCCCGACGAGCGCCCCGGCGCCGTCGAGGCCACCGGCGGAGCCGGCCCGGCCTCCCTCGTCGGACTCCGCCTCGCCAAGGGCGAGGCCCCGAACCACCGAATCGTCCACCCGCGCGGCGAAGTGGCCGGTCAGGAGGGAGAGTGATGACCTTGGCAGCCGAACTCGACAACGCCCGCCCCGAAAAGCTCCTGGCCCCGGTCCTCTCGGCCTTCTGGGACCAGCCCGACTCCTGGACCCTGGAGACCTACGAGCGCCACGAGGGCTACCAGGGCCTCAAGAAGGCCCTCGCGATGAGTCCCGACGACCTCATCGCTTACGTCAAGGAATCCGGCCTCCGCGGACGCGGCGGCGCCGGCTTCCCCACCGGCATGAAGTGGCAGTTCATCCCCCAGGGCGACGGCAAGCCGCACTACCTCGTCGTCAACGCCGACGAGTCCGAACCCGGCACGTGCAAGGACATCCCGCTCCTCTTCGCCAACCCCCACTCCCTCATCGAGGGCATCGTGATCGCCTGCTACGCGATCCGCTCCCAGCACGCCTTCATCTACCTGCGCGGCGAGGTCGTCCCCGTCCTGCGCCGCCTCCACGAGGCCGTCCGGGAGGCGTACGCCGCCGGATACCTCGGCAGGAACATCCTCGGCAGCGGCCTCGACGTCGAACTCACCGTGCACGCCGGCGCCGGCGCGTACATCTGCGGCGAGGAGACCGCCCTGCTCGACTCGCTCGAAGGGCGGCGCGGCCAGCCCCGGCTGCGGCCCCCCTTCCCGGCGGTCGCCGGTCTCTACGCCTGCCCCACCGTGGTGAACAACGTGGAGTCCATCGCGTCCGTTCCCGCGATCCTGCAGCGCGGCAAGGAGTGGTTCACCTCCCTGGGGACCGAGAAGTCCCCGGGCTTCACGCTGTACTCGCTCAGCGGGCACGTCGCCTCGCCCGGCCAGTACGAGGCCCCCCTCGGCATCACCCTGCGCCAGCTCCTCGACATGAGCGGCGGCATGCGCCCCGGACACCGCCTCAAGTTCTGGACCCCCGGCGGCTCCTCCACCCCCATGTTCACCGACGAGCACCTCGACGTGCCCCTCGACTACGAGGGCGTCGGCGCCGCCGGCTCCATGCTCGGCACCAAGGCCCTCCAGTGCTTCGACGAGACCACCTGCGTCGTCCGGGCCGTCACCCGCTGGACCGAGTTCTACGCCCACGAGTCCTGCGGCAAGTGCACCCCCTGCCGCGAGGGCACCTACTGGCTCGTCCAGCTCCTCCGCGACATCGAGGCGGGCCGGGGCGTCATGGCCGACCTCGACAAGCTGAACGACATCGCCGACAACATCAACGGCAAGTCGTTCTGCGCCCTCGGTGACGGCGCCGCCTCGCCGATCTTCTCCTCGCTGAAGTACTTCCGCGACGAGTACGAGCAGCACATCACGGGCAAGGGCTGCCCCTTCGACCCCGCCAAGTCCACCGCCTGGGCGGACAACCACAAGGAGGTGACGGCATGACGGTCACCACGTCCGGTCCGGCCGGCGGCGGTTCCCCGGCCGTACCCCCGGAGGACCTCGTCACGCTGACCATCGACGGCATCGAGGTCTCCGTCCCCAAGGGGACCCTCGTGATCCGTGCCGCCGAACAGCTCGGCATCGAGATCCCCCGCTTCTGCGACCACCCCCTCCTCGACCCCGCGGGCGCCTGCCGCCAGTGCATCGTCGAGGTCGAGGGCCAGCGCAAGCCGATGGCCTCCTGCACCATCACCTGCACCGACGGCATGGTGGTGAAGTCGCAGCTCACCTCGCCCGTCGCCGAGAAGGCCCAGCACGGTGTGATGGAGCTGCTGCTCATCAACCACCCGCTGGACTGCCCCGTCTGCGACAAGGGCGGCGAATGCCCCCTGCAGAACCAGGCCATGTCCCACGGGCAGGCCGACTCCCGCTTCGACGGGGTGAAGCGGACCTACGAGAAGCCCGTCCACATCTCCACCCAGGTCCTCCTCGACCGCGAGCGGTGCGTGCTCTGCGCCCGCTGCACCCGCTTCTCCAACCAGATCGCCGGCGACCCGATGATCGAACTCATCGAGCGCGGCGCCCTCCAGCAGGTCGGCACCGGCGAGGGCGACCCCTTCGAGTCGTACTTCTCCGGCAACACCATCCAGATCTGCCCGGTCGGCGCCCTCACCTCCGCCGCCTACCGCTTCCGCTCCCGCCCCTTCGACCTCGTCTCCTCGCCGAGCGTCTGCGAGCACTGCGCCGGCGGCTGCGCCACCCGCACCGACCACCGGCGCGGCAAGGTCATGCGGCGGCTCGCCGCCGAGGACCCCGAGGTGAACGAGGAGTGGGTCTGCGACAAGGGCCGCTTCGCCTTCCGGTACGCGCAGACGCGCGACCGGCTCACCGGCCCGCTGGTCCGCAACCCGGAGACCGGCGCCCTGGAGCCGGCCTCCTGGCCGGAGGCCCTGGAGGCCGCCGCCCGCGGTCTCGTCCGCGGCCGGACCGGCGTCCTCACCGGCGGCCGGCTCACCGTCGAGGACGCCTACGCCTACGCCAAGTTCGCCCGGGTCGCCCTGGACACCAACGACATCGACTTCCGGGCCCGCGTCCACTCCGGCGAGGAGGCCGACTTCCTCGCCTCCGCCGTCGCCGGCCGCGGCCGCGACCTGGACGGTGCGGGAGTCACGTACACCTCCCTGGAGGCCGCCCCGGCCGTCCTCCTCGCCGGACTGGAGTCCGAGGAGGAGGCCCCCGGCGTCTTCCTGCGGCTCCGCAAGGCCTGGCGCAAGCACGGCCAGCGGACGTACGCCATCGCCTCCCACGCCACCCGCGGCCTGGAGAAGACCGGCGGCACCCTGCTGCCGGCCGCCCCCGGCACCGAGGCCGAGTGGCTCGACGCCCTCACCTCCGCCGTCGGGCTCTCCGAGGACGGCCTGGCCGCCGCCGAGGCCCTCCGCCAGGAGGGCGCCGTCATCGCCGTCGGCGAGCGGCTCGCCGGAGTGCCCGGTGCGCTCACCGCCGCCCTGCGCGCCTCGGTCGCCACCGGCGCCCGGCTCGTGTGGATCCCGCGCCGCGCCGGGGAACGCGGCGCCGTCGAGGCGGGCGCCCTGCCGTCCCTGCTCCCCGGCGGCCGGCCCGCGACCGACCCGCGGGCCCGTGAGGAGGTCGCCGCCGCCTGGTCCGTACGCGAACTGCCCCACCGCTACGGCCGCGACACCGGCCAGATCGTGGAGGCCGCCGCCACCGGCGAACTCGGCGCGCTGCTCGTCGGCGGTGTCGAGGTCACCGACCTGCCCGACCCGGCCCGCGCCCGCGAGGCCCTCGACGCGGCCTTCGTCGTCTCCCTGGAGCTGCGGCCGAGCGAGGTCACCGAGCGCGCCGACGTCGTCCTGCCGGTCGCCGCCGTCGCCGAGAAGCCCGGCACCTTCCTGAACTGGGAGGGCAGGGCCCGGATGTTCGAGGCCGCGCTCAAGCCGGAGCACCTGACCCGGCCGCTCGCCCCGGCCGACTCCCGGGTCCTCCACATGCTGGCCGACGCCCTCGACGCCCACCTCGCGCTGCCCGACCTGAAGTCGATCCGGCGGGAGATGGACCGGCTCGGCCGGTGGACCGGCGAGCGGGCCCCGGAGCCGGCCGGCCACGGCACGCCGGTGCCCCGGGCCGGCGACGGCGAGGCGGTCCTCGCCGGCCACCGGCTGCTGCTCGACCTCGGCCGGCTCCAGGAGGGCGACGCGGCCCTGGCCGGGACCCGCCACGCGGCGGTCGCCCGGCTGTCCGCCGCCACCGCCGCCGACACCGGCGTCAAGGACGGCGACCTGCTGGAGGTCACCGGCCCGGCGGGCTCGGTCACCTTCCCGCTCCAGGTCACCGAGATGCCCGACCGCGTGGTCTGGCTCCCGCTGAACTCGGCCGGCCACGGCGTCCTCGCGGACACCGGCGCCCGCCCCGGCGACCCGGTCCGCATCGGCCCGGCCACCCCGACGGAGGTGCAGGCATGAGCATGCCGCTCGCCGCCGAAGACCTGTCCATGTTCGGCACGGACCCCTGGTGGCTCGTCCTGATCAAGGCCGTCTTCTGCTTCGCCTTCCTGATGATCACCGTGCTGTTCTCCATCGTGTGGGAGCGCAAGGTCGTCGCCTGGATGCAGCTGCGCATCGGCCCCAACCGGCACGGTCCCTGGGGCCTCCTCCAGTCCCTCGCGGACGGCATCAAGCTGATGCTCAAGGAGGACGTCATCGTCCGGCGCGCCGACAAGGTCGTCTACGTCCTCGCGCCGATCGTCGCCGCCATCCCCGCCTTCATGGCGATCGCCGTGATCCCCTTCGGCCCGGCCGGCAACGAGGTGTCGATCTTCGGCCACCGCACGGCGATGCAGCTGACCGACCTGCCGATCGCGATGCTGTACGTCCTCGCGGTCGCCTCCGTCGGCATCTACGGCATCGTCCTGGCCGGCTGGTCCTCCGGCTCCACGTATCCGCTCCTCGGCGGCCTGCGCTCCTGCGCGCAGATGATCTCCTACGAGATCGCCATGGGCGCCGCCTTCGCCTCCGTCTTCCTCTACTCCGGGTCGATGTCGACCTCGGCGATCGTGGAGGCGCAGGCGGACCGCTGGTTCGTGCTGCTGCTGCCGGTGTCGTTCATCATCTACATCGTCACGATGGTCGGCGAGACCAACCGCGCCCCCTTCGACATGCCGGAGTCCGAGGGCGACCTCGTCGGCGGCTTCAACACCGAGTACTCGTCCATCAAGTTCGCGATGTTCATGCTCGCCGAGTACGTGAACATGGTGACGGTCTCCGCCGTGTCGGTGACCCTCTTCCTGGGCGGCTGGCGGGCCCCGTACCCCGTCTCCACCTTCTGGGAGGGCGCCAACCACGGCTGGTGGCCGCTGCTCTGGTTCGTCCTCAAGGTGCAGCTGCTGCTGTTCTTCTTCATCTGGCTCCGCGGCACCCTGCCCCGCGTCCGCTACGACCAGCTGATGAAGCTCGGCTGGAAGGTCCTCATCCCGGTCTCCGTGGTGTGGCTGATGCTCGTCGCCACGGTCCGGGCCCTCCGCAACGAGAACATCGCCCTCACCAACATCGTCATGTACGTGGCGGGGGCCGTCCTCGCGGTGCTGCTGCTCTCCTTCGTCGTGGACGTGCTCCGCGACCGCAAGGCGAAGGCCGCCGCCCCCGCACCGGAGGAGGAGCGCCCCTTCGACCCCATGGCCGGCGGCTTCCCCGTACCGCCCAAGCCCGGACAGACCCTGCCGCCCGTACCGCGGCGCAGGCCCCGGCACGACCGGGACCTCGTCGTCAGCGGGGGCCCCGATACCGCTCCCGCGAGTGATGGAAAGGAGACGGACGGTGTCTGATTTCCAGAATCCGGTGGCCGGGTTCGGCGTGACCTTCAAGGCCATGTTCAAGAAGCGGCTGACCGAGCAGTACCCGGAGCAGCCCAAGACCACCGCGCCCCGCTTCCACGGCCGGCACCAGCTCAACCGCCACCCCGACGGGCTGGAGAAGTGCGTCGGCTGCGAGCTGTGCGCCTGGGCCTGTCCCGCCGACGCCATCTACGTGGAGGGCGCGGACAACACCGACGAGGAGCGCTACTCGCCCGGCGAGCGGTACGGCCGCGTCTACCAGATCAACTACGCCCGCTGCATCCTGTGCGGGCTGTGCATCGAGGCCTGCCCCACGCGCGCGCTGACGATGACCAACGAGTTCGAACTGGCCGACTCCTCACGCGAGAACCTGATCTACACCAAGGAACAGCTGCTCGCGGGCCTGGAGGAGACCATGGTCGACACCCCGCACGCGATCTTCCCCGGCATGACCGAGCAGGACTACTACCGGGGCCTCGTCACCGAGGCCGCCCCGGACACGGTCCGCCAGGTCGCCGTCTCCAAGGGGGAGAAGGACGAGCCGGAGGGGGCGGACGCATGAGCGCGACCCTCGCGGCGTACACGACGTCCACGGGTGAGGCCTTCCAGTTCTGGATCCTCGGCACCGTCGCCGTCGTCGGCGCCCTGTGCACCATCCTGATGCGGAAGGCCGTGCACTCGGCCCTCTGCCTCGCCGGCACGATGATCGTCCTCGCCGTCTTCTACCTGGCCAACGGGGCGTACTTCCTCGGCGTCGTCCAGATCGTCGTCTACACCGGCGCGATCATGATGCTGTTCCTCTTCGTCGTCATGCTGGTCGGCGTCACCGCCGCCGACTCGCTGAAGGAGACCCTCAAGGGGCAGCGCTGGTGGGCCGCGGCCTGTGGTCTCGGCTTCGGCGTGCTGCTGGTCGCCGGCATCGGCCAGGCGGCCCTGACCGAGTTCAACGGCCTGGGCGCCGCCAACACCGCCCACGGCGGGAACGTGGAGGGCCTCGCCGCCCTCATCTTCACCAAGTACGTCTTCGCCTTCGAGATCACCGGCGCGCTCCTCATCACCGCCGCAGTCGGCGCGATGGTGCTCACCCACCGCGAGCGCACCGAACGGGCCCGCACCCAGCGCGAGCTGGCCGAGCAGCGCGTACGGGAAGGCAAGCACCTGCCGCCGCTCCCGGCGCCCGGCGTGTACGCCCGGCACAACGCCGTGGACATCCCGGGCCTGCTGCCCGACGGCACCCCGTCCGAGCTCACCGTCATCTCGACCCTGCGCAAGCGGGGCCAGGTCCGGGACGTGTCGAAGGAGGCGCTGGCCGACCTCAAGGCCCTGGAGCAGCGCGCGGCGGAGCGTCTGGGCCGTGACCGGGACGAAGAGGAGGCCACCCGGTGAATCCCGTCAACTACCTGTACCTCGCCGCCCTGCTGTTCACCATCGGTGCGGCCGGGGTGCTGATCCGGCGGAACGCGATCGTGGTCTTCATGTGCGTCGAGCTGATGCTCAACGCCTGCAACCTCGCGTTCGTCGCCTTCTCCCGTATGCACGGCAACCTCGACGGCCAGATCATCGCCTTCTTCACGATGGTCGTGGCCGCCGCGGAGGTCGTCGTCGGGCTCGCGATCATCGTGTCCGTCTTCCGTGCCCGCCACTCGGCCTCGGTCGACGACGCCAGCCTGATGAAGCTGTGAGGGGCTGACCGTGGAAAATCTCATCGCTCCGCTCGTCGGGGCACCCCTGCTCGGCGCGGCCGTCCTGCTGTGCGGCGGGCGGCGGCTCGACAAGGCCGGGCACTGGCTCGGCACGCTGCTCGCGGCGGTCTCCTTCGCGCTCGGCCTGGTCCTCTTCGCCGACATGCTCGGCAAGGGGGCCGAGGACCGGGCGCTGCACCAGCGGCTGTTCAGCTGGGTCCCGGTCGAGGGCTTCCAGGCGGACATCGCCTTCCAGCTCGACCAGCTCTCGATGACGTTCGTGCTGCTGATCACCGGGGTGGGCACGCTCATCCACGTGTACTCGATCGGGTACATGGCGCACGACGAGCGCCGCCGCCGGTTCTTCGGCTATCTGAACCTGTTCGTCGCGGCGATGCTGCTGCTCGTCCTCGCCGACAACTACCTGCTGCTGTACTTCGGCTGGGAGGGCGTCGGCCTCGCCTCGTACCTCCTGATCGGTTTCTGGCAGCACAAGCCCAGCGCGGCCACCGCGGCCAAGAAGGCCTTCCTGGTCAACCGGGTCGGTGACATCGGCCTCTCCATCGCCATCATGATCATGTTCACCACCTTCGGGACCTTCGCCTTCGGGCCGGTCCTGGAGGCGACGGGTCAGGCGTCGCAGGGGACGCTGACCGCAATCGGCCTGATGCTGCTCCTGGCGGCCTGCGGCAAGTCGGCCCAGGTGCCGCTGCAGTCCTGGCTCGGGGACGCGATGGAGGGCCCGACCCCGGTCTCGGCCCTCATCCACGCGGCGACCATGGTCA
>NZ_JAPSIW010000800.1 GCF_031178505.1 Streptomyces sp.
CGTCCGCCGGCGCGAGCGGCCGAGGACGAGCGCCGCGCTGAGCCCGGCGGCGCCACCGCCGACGACCACGGCCTCGTACGCCTCGCCTCCCTGAGCGTCCCCGCGCGAGCCCGTCCCCGCGTCGCCAACCGCGTTCCGCTGTGCGTTCCTGTAGCTGTTCATGCCGCCGAGCTTCGCCCGCTCCGGGAAACGCGGCAAGGAATGTTGCCGTTTCTGCAAAGCTGGACCCATGACCGAAGACGACCGCATCGACGCCGTGCTCACCGAGGTGGGCCCCCGGCTCCGCCGGGTCCGCCGCGACCGGGGCGTGACCCTCGCGGAGCTCTCCGCCGCCACCGGCATCTCCGTGAGCACCCTCTCGCGCCTGGAGTCGGGGCAGCGCAGGCCCAGCCTCGAACTGCTGCTGCCGCTCGCCAGGGCCCACCAGGTCCCGCTGGACGAACTGGTCGGCGCACCGCCCGTGGGTGACCCCAGGATTCGCGCCCGGCCCATCGTGCGCGACGGCCGCACGATGTACCCGCTCACCCGCCAGCCCGGCGGCCTCCAGGCGTACAAGGTCGTCCAGGAGCCCTCGGGGGAAGCGCCTGATCCCCGCGTCCACGAGGGGTACGAGTGGCTCTACGTCCTGTCCGGTCGGCTCCGGCTGGTCCTCGGCGAGCACGACGTGGTGCTCGGCGCGGGCGAGGCGGCGGAGTTCGACACGCGGGTGCCGCACTGGTTCGGCGCGACGGGGGAGGGGCGGGTGGAGTTCCTGAGCCTCTTCGGGCCGCAGGGGGAGCGCATGCACGTACGGGCGCGCCCCAAGAAGTCCGGCGGGACGGTTCCGTAGCGGCAAGCGACCGCTTAGTATGCCACCGACCGCTCGGTACGGACGGAGGCTTCCGGATGCAGGCATGGCGTGTGTACGAGAACGGCGAACCGGGCGCGGTGATGCGCCTGGAGGAGGTGGAGACGCCCACGCCGGGCCCCGGCCAGATCCTCCTGAAGGTCCGCGCCGCGAACGTCAACTTCCCCGACGCGCTGCTCTGCCGGGGCCACTACCAGGTGCGCCCTCCGCTGCCCTTCACCCCCGGCGTGGAGGTCTGCGCGGAGACGGAGGACGGGCGCCGGGTGATCACCACCGCCGCCCTGCCGCACGGCGGCTTCGCCACCCACGCCCTCGCGGACGCCGCCGGGCTGCTTCCCGCGCCCGAGTCCCTGGACGACGCGGAGGCCGCCGCCCTTCACATCGGCTACCAGACCGGCTGGTTCGGCCTCCACCGCAGGGCCGCCCTGAAGGAGGGCGAGACGCTCCTCGTCCACGCGGCCGCCGGCGGCGTCGGCAGCGCCGCCGTCCAGCTCGGCAAGGCGGCCGGCGCCACCGTCATCGGTGTCGTCGGAGGCCCCGCGAAGGCGGCCGTGGCCCGCGCACTCGGCTGCGACCTGGTGATCGACCGCGCCTCCGAGGACGTCGTCGCCGCCGTCAAGGCCGCCACCGGCGGCCGGGGCGCCGACGTCGTCTACGACCCGGTCGGCGGCGAGGCCTATCAGCAGTCCGCCAAGTGCGTCGCCTTCGAGGGCCGGATCGTCGTCGTCGGCTTCGCGAGCGGCACCGTCCCCGCCCCCGCCCTCAACCACGCCCTGGTCAAGAACTACTCGGTCCTCGGCCTCCACTGGGGTCTCTACGCGCAGAAGGACCCGGCCTCGATCGGCCGCTGCCACGAGACCCTCACCGCCTACGCCGCCAAGGGCCTGATCAAGCCGCTCATCGGCGAGCGCGTCCCCTTCGCCGGCGCCGCCGACGCGGTCCAGCGCGTCGCCGACGGCACCACCACCGGACGCCTGGTCGTCCTCCCGGAAGGAGTCCACGCGTGACCGACGCCGACGACCTGCGCGCCCGCACCCGGGCGCTGCTCCAGGAGCACCCCCCGGCCACCACCGACCGCACCACCTTCCTCCGGGCCCGCTTCGACGCCGGGCTCGCCTGGGTCCACTACCCCGCCGGCCTCGGCGGCCTCGACGCCCCGCGCGCCCTCCAGGCCGTGGTGGACGCCGAACTCGCCGCCGCCGGAGCCCCGGACAACGACCCGCGCCGGATCGGCATCGGACTCGGCATGGCCGCCCCCACCCTCCTCGCCTACGGATCCGAGGAGGTCAAGCGGCGCTTCCTGCGGCCTCTCTGGGTCGGCGAGGAGGTCTGGTGCCAGCTGTTCAGCGAACCGGGGGCCGGCTCCGACCTCGCCGCCCTCGGCACCCGTGCCGTACGCGACCCGGAGACGGGCGACTGGATCGTCGACGGGCAGAAGGTGTGGACCTCCAGCGCGCACGTCGCCCGCTGGGCCATCCTCATCGCCCGCACCGACCCGGACGTGCCCAAGCACCGGGGCATCACCTACTTCGTCTGCGACATGACCGACCCCGGCGTGGAGGTCCGGCCGCTGCGCCAGATCACCGGCGAGGCCGAGTTCAACGAGGTCTTCCTCACCGGTGTCCGCATCCCCGACGCCCACCGCCTCGGCGAGGTCGGCGACGGCTGGCGGGTGGCGCAGACGACGCTGATGAACGAACGCGTCTCCATCGGCGGGGCCCGCATCCCCCGGGAGGGCGGCATGATCGGCAAGCTCGCCGCCACCTGGCGCGAGCGGCCGGAACTCCGCACCCACGAACTCCACCGGCGCCTCCTGGAGCTGTGGGTCGACGCCGAGGTGGCCCGGCTCGCCGGCGAGCGGCTCCGCCAGCAGCTCGCCGCCGGCCGGCCGGGCCCCGAGGGCAGCGCCATGAAGCTCGGCTTCGCCCGTCTCAACCAGGCCATCAGCGGCCTGGAGGTCGAACTGCTCGACACCGACGGCCTGCTGTACGGGGACTGGACGATGCGCCGCCCCGAGCTGGTCGACTTCACCGGCCGTGACGCCGGCTACCGCTATCTGCGCTCCAAGGGCAACTCGATCGAGGGCGGCACCACCGAGGTCCTCCTGAACATCGTGGCCGAACGGGTCCTCGGACTGCCGCCCGAGCCCCGCAACGACAAGGACGTCGCCTGGAAGGACCTGGCCCGATGACCGACCTCCTCTACTCCGACACCGAGGACGACCTGCGCGCCG
>NZ_JAPSIW010000801.1 GCF_031178505.1 Streptomyces sp.
GACGGCGGGCAGCGGGGGGACGGCCCGGTCGTAGACGTCCCCGGCGACGAGGACGGCGTCGACCTCGCGCGCGTGGACCGTGTCCACGAGGTGGTCGAGGAAGGCGGCCTGGGCGTCGAGCAGGCCGACGCGGTGGAAGGACCGGCCGAGGTGCCAGTCCGAGGTGTGCAGGAACCTCACGATGCCGTCCCACCCCGCATGTGCCCGTGCTCCTCGCCCCTGGTTCCCGTCGTGTGCGGCCTCCACGCTAACCCGGCGGGAGGCGTGGCCGTGCCGGGTCCGGTACTTCCGCCCCGGCCCCGGCCTCCGCTCAGGCGTCCCCGTACGCCTCGCCGCCGAGCGCGAAGCCGGCGGTGCCGGCGGTGACGTCGGCGAGCCAGGCGCGGAAGGCGGGGACGTCGGCGTCGGGGAGGCCGATCTCCAGGGTGACGGCGTCGGCGTACCGGACGTCGCGGACGGCACGGCCGGTGGCCCGCAGGTCGTTCTCCAGTTTCCCGGCGCGCTGGTGGTCGACGGTGACGGTGGCGAGCCGGAAGCGCTGCCGGGTGATCGTGCCGAGCGCGTCGAGCGCCTCGCCGACCACGCCGCCGTACGCGCGGATGAGCCCGCCGGCGCCGAGCTTCACGCCGCCGTAGTAGCGGGTGACGACGGCGGCGACGTACCGCATCTCGCGGCGCAGCAGCATCTGGAGCATGGGGACGCCGGCGGTGCCGCCGGGTTCGCCGTCGTCGCTGGCCTTCTGGACGGAGGCGTCGGCGCCGAGGACGTACGCGAAGCAGTTGTGGGTGGCGGTCGGGTGCTCCCTGCGGATCCGGGCCACGAACTCCTGCGCCTCCCGCTCGTCGGCGACGGGCGCGAGCGCGCAGAGGAAGCGCGAGCGGTTGATCTCGGTCTCGTGGACACCTTCGCGGGCGAGGGTGCGGTACTGCTCCTGCATCCCGCCAGCCTACGTTCCCCGGCTCCGGCCGGTCCCGGCGGCCGGAGCGGAGGGTGACCCGGCGGTGACGGGGCGGGTGGCACCGTGGGGGGGGCGCGGTGGCGGGTGCGGCCGGCGGGAATCACGCGCCGTGGCGGCCCGTTGACGCGGATGACAGCACTTCCGAGCGAGAGAAGGCACGGCGATGAGCGTCGAGACCACGACCACCGAGTCGGACACCGTACGCAGGATCCTCACCGAGTCCGGGGACACCTGGGCGATCGTGGGCCTCTCCTCGAACCGCTCCCGGGCCGCGTACCAGGTGGCGGCCGTGCTCCAGCGGTTCGGGAAGCGGATCGTGCCGGTGCACCCGAAGGCGGAGACGGTCCACGGCGAGCAGGGGTACGCGTCCCTCGCGGACGTCCCGTTCCCGGTGGACGTGGTCGACGTGTTCGTCAACAGCGAGCTGGCCGGCGGCATCGCGGACGAGGCCGTGGCGGCGGGCGCGAAGGCCGTCTGGTTCCAGCTGGACGTCGTCGACGAGGAGGCGTACGCCCGGACCCGGGCGGCCGGGCTGGACATGGTGATGGATCGCTGCCCCGCCATCGAGATCCCCCGGCTGGGCTGAGCGCCTGTCCGGCCGCTCGCGGAGCGGGCGGTCAGGCGGCGGGGACGCCGAGGCCTTCGAGGACGACGGCGCCGGGCAGGTCCGCGAGGGCCTTGCCGGGCACGATGAGCTTGCCGCGGCGCCGGCCGCTGCCGATGAGCACCCACGGGGTGTCGACGACGGTCGCGTCCACGAGGAGCGGCCAGGCCGCCGGCAGGCCGATCGGGGTGATTCCGCCGTACTCCATCCCGGACTCGCCGGTCGCGGTGTCCACCGGCGCGAACCTGGCCTTGCGGGCGCCGAGGTGCTTGCGGGCGACGCCGTTCACGTCGACGCGGGTGGCCGACTTCACGACGCAGGCGGCCAGGGTCGTGGTCTCGCCGCGCTTGCCCGCGAGGACCACGCAGTTGGCCGAGGCGTCGAGCAGTGCGGCCCCGTGGTGCTCGACGAAGACGGCGGTGTCCGCGATGTCCGGGTCGGTGTCCACGTACAGCAGCTGGTCCGCGGGGACGGTGCCCGTCCAGGTGCGGACGGCGGCCGCGACGGGCTCGGTGAGGAGTTCCAGGCACTCGGGGGCGGGCAGGGCCCGGTCGAAGTCTCCGATGGGTGCGCGCATGCGGGCACGCTAACAAGGTCGCGGGCCGCGCGTCCGGGCGTCTCAGCGGGTGGGCGGGGCGGCCCGGCGCACCGGCGGGATGGAGACGGCCATGGTCAGGGTGGCCGGCTCGTCACCGTCGTTGCGGTACGCGTGGGGCGCGCCGGCCTCGAAGACGGCGGAGCTGCCGGCGGGGATGCGGTGTTCCTGGCCGTCCACGACGAGGGTGAGCGTCCCGGCCGTGACGTGCAGCAGCTCGGTCGTGCCCTCGGGGTGCGGGTCGGAGGCGCTGGCGTCGCCGGGCATGAGGGTCCAGGACCACAGCTCCAGGGGGCCGCGCGCCTCGGTGCCGACGAGGAGGGTGGTGCTGCTGCCGGCCGGGGTGGACCACATGCGGACGGCCTGGTCCGGCGGGACGACCCGGACCTGGGGCCCCTGCTCGTGGTCGAGAAGGGTCGTGATCGAGACGCCGAGGGCGTCGGCGAGCTTGACGGTGGTGCCGACGCTGGGGTTCGTCCGGGCCTGCTCGATCTGGATGATCATGCCCCGGCTGACGCCGGCCCGGGCGGCGAGGGCGTCGAGCGTGAAGCCCCGCTCGTTGCGCCAGCGCTTCAGGTTCCGGGCGAGCGACTGCGTGAGCTGGTCGAGGTCCGACACGTTCCGTCCAATATTTTGGATGACAGAGTTCAACAGATTGAACTACGGTGGAGTGCATCCGATCGTTCACTGCACTGTACTGCCCTGCTCCGGGCCGTACCGCCCCGCGCCCGCGCCGGCCCGGCCTCGCGGGGAAGCCCGACCGCCCTGTCCGTCCTGGCCACGAGTGGCGTGCCCGGGTCTCCCGTACGCCGGCGTGGTCGGGCCTGCGGCCGCGCTCGCCTTCCACGAGGCGCTGGCCCTCGGCCCCACGGGCGCGGTCTCGCCCTCCGGTGGCCTAGGAGGAGGCGCCGGAGGGCGAGAC
>NZ_JAPSIW010000132.1 GCF_031178505.1 Streptomyces sp.
TTCGGGTTCACGGACAACCTGGGGACGTACGAGCACGGGCTGAAGCTCTCCAAGGAGCGCGCGGTCGCCGTGCAGCGGGTGCTCGCGCGGCGGCTGGACCCGGGGACGTCGTACGAGATCCGCGGGTACAGCGAGGACTACCCGATCGCCGACAACCGGACGGAGGACGGCCGCAGGAAGAACCGGCGCGTCGAGATTTCCTTCCCCCGCACCGACGCCCCCTGACCCTCCCCCCGCCCCCCCTCCCCCCACCCTCCCCTCCCCTCATCGCTCCAGTGCCAGTGCCTCCCGGATCGTCGCCGTCACGCGGTCCGGGCGGGTGAAGACCTCGCGGGCCGTGAAGCGCAGCACGCGGCGGATCTCCGGACAGGACTGGAGCGCGTTGAAGCGGGCGATGTCGCGTTCGTGGGCGTGGCGGGTGCCGTGGAAGGCGTAGCCCTCGATCTCGACGGCCAGGCCGGCCGCGCGGAACAGGAAGTCCGGGTGCACCACGTGGCCGCGCGCGGTGCGGAGGGCCGGCTGTGGTTCGGGATGGAGGCCGGCGTCCGCCATCCGCAGGCGGGCGACGGTCTCGGCGGGGGAGCCGGAGGCGGGTTCGGCCAGCCGGAGCCAGGCACGGGCCGGCCGGGCGCCGGGGTGCCGGGCGGACAGGGCGGCGGCCAGGTCCTCGCGGTGGACCAGGGGTTCGCGGCGGACGCCCGCGACGGCCCGCCGGGCGAGTGCCGAGTCCGCCACCACGACCGCTTCCTCCCGGCCGCGGCAGCCTCGTATGAGGTCGGCGACCGTCCGGGCCGGGGTGGTCGTCCACAGGCCGCGGCGCAGCACCCGGTCCCGCTCGGCCGGGCGGACCGTGGTGTGGACGCGTATCCGCTCGTCGTGGGAGGCCTTCGCCGGCCAGGGGGCGGTGAAGTCCAGGAGGCCGGGGTCTGCCGGGTCGTCCGGGGGTGCCAGGACCTCGATCCGGTGCAGGAGGGCCGCCGTCCGGTGGCTGCACACCAGCTCGGGGCGGAGCAGCTGGAGCGCCCGGGCCCGCACCCGCCAGTCCACCTCCTTGCCCGGTACGGCCCAGGCGCCCCGGCAGATCCGCTGCCATTGCCCGCGGCGCAGGCAGCCCGCGAGCCGGCCGCGCGACCAGCCCGCCGCCAGCGCCCGGGCCGTCAGGAGCACCCCGCCCTGCGCGAGGATCAGCAACTCGTACATGTGCCCAACGATCCACGGAAGGGGGATACTTCGCACCCCCTGTGGAAAACCCCCTGTGGAGGAGCATTCTGGAGCGGAACGACAACAGGGACCGTCCGGAGTGGGCCGCAGATGACGTCGACGACGCCGAGTGTGCAGCTGGTCAGTGATCTCGTCGCCCGTGTCCCCGAGTTCCGGGGAGCGTACGAGTCGCACGTCTTCCTGCAGGGTGGTGTTCTGCCGCACGTCTTCTTCTGGGACGTCGTCCAGGGCACAGTCCGCTCCTTCCTCCGCGAGGGGCCGCCGCCCGAGGTGCCGCACCCGCCCCGCGCGTCGGGGACCACCGCGGCCCCCCACTGGCGCCGCACGCTCGACTTCCTGGAGGAGCAGAGCCGGCGCGGGATCCTCGGGATCGACGAGGTGATCGTCACCTCCTTCCTCGGTGACCTGCCCGCGCCGCACGAGCCGGGGCACGCCATCGTCCACCAGCTCGGACCGGTACTGTCCGCGAAGTTCGTCCGGATAAGGCCCCTCGGCTGAGCGGCCTCGGGCCCCCCGATAATCGATCGCATGCCCGACCCCCGCCGCCCCGTCGGCCCCGCGCACCCCGCCGGCCCCACCAGTCCCTCCGGTGGCACCGCGCACCCCGCCGGCCCCGCCGGCCCCACCGGCCCCCTCACCCTCACCCGCCCCGCCCTGCTCGCCGTCGGCGGCTACGCCGCCACCCGCCTCACCGGTCTCGCGGTCCTCGCGCTCGCCGCCGCCGTGACCGGCGAGGACTGGCTGCACCGGCTGCGGGGCCGCTGGGACTCCGTCTGGTACGTCCGCGTCGCGGAGAACGGCTACGGGTACGAGGCCACCCTTCCCACCGGCGCCGTCCACTCCGACCTCGCGTTCTTCCCCCTCCTGCCCGCCCTGGAACGGGGCCTGTCCGCCGCCCTCCCCCTCGACGCGGCCACCGCGGGGCTGCTCGTCTCCTGGACCGCCTCGCTCGCCGCCGCCTGGGGCCTGTACCGGTGCGGGGCCCACATCGCGGGACAGCGGACCGGGGTGCTGCTCGCCGTGCTCTGGGGCGTGTACCCGACCGCGTTCGTGCAGTCGATGGCGTACACGGAGAGCCTGTTCACCGCACTCGCCGCATGGTCGCTGTACGCGGTGCTCCGCGCGCGCTGGATCCTCGCCGGCCTGCTCTGCGCCGCCGCCGGGCTGACCCGCCCGACGGCCGTCGCGCTGATCGCCGCCCTCGGCGTCACGGCTCTCGCCGCACTCGTCCAGGACCGGCGCCTGCCGCCGCGTACCGTCGCCGGGGTCCTGATCGCCCCTCTCGGCTGGCTCGGACACGTCACGTACGTCGGCGTCCGCGAGGGTGCTCCGACCGCCTACTTCGCCGTGCAGGCGGCCTGGGGCAACTCCATCGACGGAGGGCTCGCCCTGGCCCGCTTCATCGCCGGCCTGCCGTGGCCCGCCGCCTTCGGCCTGGCCGCCGCCCTGGTGCTCCTCGGCGGCCTGGTGGCGCTCTGCGTCCGGCAGCGGCAGCCGCTGCCCCTGCTCGTGTACACGGTCGGCGTGGTCGTCGTCTCCCTGATCGGAGCCGCGTACTTCGGCTCCCGGCCGCGTCTGATGATGCCCGCGTTCGGGCTGCTGCTGCCGCCGGCCGCCGCGCTGGCCCGCCTCCGGCCCCGAACCGCCGTACCGGTCCTCGCCGTTCTCGCCCTCGCCTCGGCCGCGTACGGTGCCTTCACCCTGCTCGGTTCCGGCCCTCCGTGAGCCGCACCGCCACCCGCACGCCGGGCCGCACCCCCCACTCCGCCATCGCGCCCGCCTCCGTCTCCAGGACGTGCCGGGCGCGCGGGCGGATCAGGCCGAGCCTGCCCGGCCGCATCGTCACCACCGACAGCACGCGGAACGACCGGTCCAGGTAGGCCACGTCGATGGCGAAGCGCATCCCGAAGGTGTGCACGCTGTTCGTCGGGGTGATCAGCATCGCTCCCCCGATCCCGTCCCGCCCGAGCAGGCCGCGCCTGCGCGCCCGGTACGAGGCCGCGATCTCCAACGGCACCTCCGGTGACCCGCCCGGCACGACCAGCACCCCTGACCCGTCCCGCCACGGCGCCCGCCTCCACCACATGCGCCCTCCCCGCCCACGCCGGTCCGACGACACCCCTAGGCCCGGCGAGCCAGTACGTGCGTGTCGAGGAAGCCGCGCTCGGAGGCCGGGTCGTGGAGCAGGCGGGCGAAGGGGACGAGCCCCGCCCCGGTCAGCAGGCCGGCGAAACGGTCCACCGGCCAGCTGTAGGCGGGCGTCACCTTGTGGTCGAAGCGGACCGGCTCCGGTCCCTCCGTCCCGAAGAACGAGGCCATGAGCAGACCGCCCGGCGCCAGGACCCGCACCTGCTCGGCGAGCAGCGCGGGCAGCTCGGCGGGCGGTGTGTGGATCATCGAGTAGTGGGCGAGGACGCCGCCGAGCGCGCCGTCCGGCACCGGCAGATCCTCCATCGGCGCCACGTCGAACCGCGGCCCCGGATGCGCCCGCCGCGCGTGGTCGACCATGCCGGGGGAGAGGTCGACGCCGAAGGCGTCGAGGCCCAGGCCGCGCAGCAGGGCCGTCACGTGCCCCGGCCCGCAGCCCACGTCGGCCACCCGGAGGTTACCCGTACCGCGCACCAGCTCGGCGAAGGTGCCGATCATGGCCCGTGCGAACGGCTGCGTCTCCAGCCCGTCGGCGAACAGCGACGCGTACAGCTCGACGACCCCGTCGTAGGCCGCCCTGGTCTCGTCCCGGTGCTCCACCACGGCACGACGCTAACACCCGAACCCCCGCCCCCTGCCCGGCCCTTCCACCCCACGCCCCGGCGCACTCCCCCTAGGGTCTGGCAGGTGTACGCCACGCTGATCACCCTCGCCGCCCTGTGGGGCGCGGTCGCCGGGATGCTCGTCCCCCGTGCCGCGTACCGGCTCGCCGTGCCCCCCGGTGACCCCTGGCGGGACAGCTGCCCCGCCGGGCACGTCCTCGCCGGCCCGGCACGCGGCTGGCTCGGCGGCCCCGGGCGGGCGGCCTGCGCGACCACCCGGGCGCCCCTCGCCGCGCCCCTGGTCACCGCCCTCGTCTGTGCCGCGCTCGCCGCGGCGACCGGTGGACCGCGCCCCGAGCTCGCGGTGTGGCTGCTGGCCGCGCCCTTCGCGGTCCTCCTCGCCTCGGTCGACACGCGGGTGCACCGGCTGCCGGACGGACTGACCCTGCCGCTGGCCGCCGCCGTGCCGCTGCTCCTGGGAGTTGCCGAACTCCTGCCGTACGACTCCGGCTCCTGGACGCACGCGCTGCTCGGCGGCCTCGGCCTCGGCGGCGCCTATCTGGTCCTTCATCTCCTCAGCCCGCGGGGGCTCGGCTTCGGTGACGTGAAGCTGTCCGTGCCCCTGGGCACGGCGCTCGGCTGGTACGGCTGGGGCGTCCTCTTCGCCGGCGCTTTCCTGGGCTTCCTGCTGGGCGCGGTGTACGGCGGAGGGCTCGTCCTGCTCCGCCGGGCCGGGCGTTCCTCGGCGATCCCCTTCGGCCCCTTCATGCTCGCGGGCGGTCTTCTCGGGCTGCTCCTCGGCGCGTTCACCGCCCTGCCCTGAAGGGTCCGCTCCTGGCGGAAGGCGGAACTCGGGGCACCCCTTCGGACGTACCGTTGTCAGGCACCGGGACCGAGCGGCTGGGAGTAGGGGAGTTGGCGATGGCCAAGGGAAAGAGCATGTACGGCTGCGGCCTCGACGCGGCCGTCGACGTGGTCGGCGGCAAGTGGAAGCCCCTCATCCTGTGGGCGCTGCACGCCCACGCCCCGGTCCGTTTCGGGGAGCTGCGCCGCCTGGTCGCGGGGGTCAGCGAGAAGATGCTGATCCAGCAGCTGCGCGAGCTGGAGGCGGACGGCATCGTGCACCGGGAGATCTACCGGGAGGTGCCGCCCCGGGTGGAGTACTCCCTGACGGAGCTCGGCGAGGCGCTGAACACGGCGCTGCTGCCGCTGGGGGAGTGGGGCGACCGCTTCATGGCGGAGATCGTCGCCCGCAAGGCGGCACAGGCCGCCTGATCTGCCCGGGGCCGCCCCGGACCACGCAGCGCGTCAACGCGGCTACGGTCCGGGGCGGTCCCCCGTGGGAGGGACGGAACCCCGCCGCCACGCCGGGGCGCAAACCCGCCACCAGGGCCCGGAACCCTTGTCCCGTCTGGGATCGGGGGAATCGGTGGCCATTCCTTCGGCGCGCGTTGCGCGCAGCACGAGTAATGAAGGGTTATGGTGGAAACCCCCCCTCGGGCCGGTCCGTATCCCCCCCACGGACCGGCCCGTTTTCTGTTCCCGCGCCCCCGCAGCCGGTCGCCGGCGCGCGCGTGGCGCGTCAGCCCCGCCCGGCCCAGATGTTCGTGCCCTCGGTGTCGATCGCGAACGAGTCGATCTCCTTGAGCTCCTCGGCGGTGAGCGGGGCACCGGCCAGGGCCGCCACGTTCTCCTCCAGCTGGGCGACGCTGGACGCGCCGATCAGCGCCGACGTCATCCGCTCGTCCCGCAGCACCCACGACAGCGCCAGCTGCGCCAGGGACTGCCCGCGCCGCTCGGCGATGTCCGCCAGGCCGCGCAGCCGCCGCAGCACCTCGTCGGAGAGCAGGCCCGGGTCGAGGGACTTGCCCTGGGTGGCCCGCGAGCCCTCCGGGATGCCCTTCAGGTACTTGTTCGTCAGCAGGCCCTGCGCCAGCGGCACGAAGGCGATGCAGCCCATCCCGGCCGCCTCGAGGGTGTCGAGCAGGCCGTCCTCCTCCGTCCAGCGGTTGATCATCGAATACGACGGCTGGTGGATGAGGGCCGGGACGCCCATCTCCTTCAGGATCCGCGCCGCCTCGGCGGTCTGCTCGCCGGTGTACGACGAGACGCCCACGTACAGCGCCTTGCCCTGCTGCACGGCGGAGGCGAGCGCCCCCATCGTCTCCTCCAGCGGGGTGTCCGGGTCGAAGCGGTGCGAGTAGAAGATGTCGACGTGGTCGAGACCCATGCGCTTCAGCGAGGCGTCGAGCGAGGACATCAGGTACTTGCGGGAGCCCCACTCGCCGTACGGCCCCGGGTGCATCAGATAGCCGGCCTTCGTCGAGACGATCAGCTCGTCCCGGTAGGGCGCGAAGTCCTGGGCGAAGATCTTGCCGAAGTTCAGCTCGGCGGAGCCGGGCGGCGGCCCGTAGTTGTTCGCCAGGTCGAAGTGGGTGACCCCGAGGTCGAAGGCGCGGCGCAGGATCGCCCGCTGGGAGTCGAGCGTGCGGTCGTCGCCGAAGTTGTGCCACAGGCCGAGCGAGATCGCCGGGAGCTTGAGACCGCTGCGGCCGGTGCGGCGGTACTCCATCGTGTCGTAGCGGTCCGCGGAGGCGCGGTAGAGGGGGGAATCAGTCACGTATCTCTGCTTATCACGGACTTGTGACAGTCCCTGGCTGGGAGCCCGTCGCCCGTGCGCAGTAGTGTGGCGGCTTGCGGACCGCCGCCCATGGAGGGGTAAAGAACAGTGAACCTGCGCGACCTGGTGTACGGGCTCTACGCACGCCGGGTGGAAGGCCGACTCGACCATGCCCAGGTGCCCAAGCACATCGGGGTCATCCTGGACGGGAACCGCCGCTGGGCCAAGGCCTCCGGCGGCACGCCCGAGCAGGGTCACAAGGCCGGCGCCGACAAGATCCAGGAGCTGCTCGGCTGGTGCGCCGAGACGGACGTCGAGGTCGTCACCCTCTGGATGCTCTCCACGGACAACCTGAACCGGCCCGAGGAGCAGCTCGTCCCCCTGCTCGCCATCATCGAGGACGCGGTGCGCTCGCTCGCCGCCGACGGCCGGTGGCGGGTGCACCACGTGGGCACGCTCGACCTGCTGCCCGCCCGGACCCAGTCCGTGCTGAAGGAGGCGCAGGAGGCCACCCGCGACAACACCGGGATACTGGTGAACGTGGCCGTGGGCTACGGCGGCCGCCAGGAGATCGCCGACGCGGTCCGCTCGCTGCTCCTGGAGCACGCCGACCGGGGCACCAGCTTCGAGGAGCTGGCCGAGATCGTCGACGTCGAGCACATCTCCGAGCACCTCTACACGCGCGGTCAGCCCGACCCGGACCTGGTCATCCGCACCAGCGGCGAGCAGCGCCTGTCCGGCTTCATGCTGTGGCAGAGCGCCCACTCGGAGTACTACTTCTGCGAGGTCCACTGGCCGGCCTTCCGCAAGGTCGACTTCCTGCGGGCGCTGCGCGACTACGCCGCCCGGCACCGCCGTTACGGCACCTGAGGCCCACCGCCCCCGCCGGTTCACGCCGACCGCCCCCGCGCCCGTGGCCCGGCTCCTCCGGCCCGGCACCCCGCGACGTGAACCGGTCACCGCACGTTCATGAACACGCCGCCGGGCGCGTCGGCATGGCGGCGTCCGTTCAAGGGCATAACCCGGGTGAAGTGAGCGGCACGGAGACCGCCACCCGGGAGGCCCCTTGCACCAGGACGACCGTGCGGGACACGTACGGAAGAAGCGGAGGGCCGGTGCCCGGCCCGCGCATCGCGGCCTGAACCCGGTCCCATTCCGCAGCGACACCGGTTCCGTCGCACCCCGACCTCAAACGGGTCGTCAGAGGGGGTCTGTCCTTCCGTGGTGACCAGCACGAAGCGCCGCCTTGCAGACCGGCGCACCTATGTTCTCGACACCAGCGTCCTGCTGGCCGACCCCAAGGCCGTGACCCGCTTCGACGAGCACGAGGTCGTGCTCCCGATCGTCGTGGTGACGGAGCTTGAGGCCAAGAGGCACCACCCCGAGCTCGGCTACTTCGCCCGGCAGGCGCTGCGCCTGCTCGATGACTTCCGGGTGCGGTACGGACGCCTCGACGCCCCCCTCCCCATCGGGGACCTGGGCGGCACCCTGCGTGTCGAACTCAACCACTCCGACCCCGGTGTCCTGCCCGCCGGCTACCGGCTCGGGGACAACGACTCCCGCATCCTGGCGGTCGCGCGCAACCTCCAGGCCGAGGGGTTCGACGTCACCGTCGTCTCCAAGGACCTGCCGCTGCGCATCAAGGCCTCCTCGGTCGGACTCCTCGCCGAGGAGTACCGGGCCGAACTGGCCGTCACGGACGCCAACGGCTGGACCGGGATGTCCGAGCTCGCGCTGTCGGCCGAGCAGATCGACCTGCTGTACGACCAGGAGCGGCTGTACGTGCCGGAGGCCGCCGAGCTGCCGGTGCACACCGGCCTCGTCCTCCAGTCCGAGCGCGGCAAGGCCCTCGGCCGGGTCACGCCCGACGGGAACGTACGGCTGGTCCGCGGCGACCGGGAGGCCTTCGGCATCCGGGGCCGCAGCGCCGAGCAGCGGATCGCGCTCGATCTGCTCCTCGACCCGGACGTCGGCATCATCTCGATGGGCGGCCGGGCCGGTACGGGCAAGTCGGCGCTCGCGCTCTGCGCGGGCCTGGAGGCGGTCCTGGAGCGCCGTCAGCACCAGAAGGTGATGGTCTTCCGTCCGCTGTACGCGGTCGGCGGCCAGGACCTCGGCTATCTGCCCGGCAGCGAGTCCGAGAAGATGAGCCCCTGGGCGCAGGCGGTCTTCGACACCCTGTCCGCGGTCGCCGGGCGCGAGGTCATCGAGGAGGTCCTCGGCCGCGGCATGCTGGAGGTCCTGCCCCTCACCCACATCCGGGGCCGCTCGCTCCACGACGCCTTCGTCATCGTGGACGAGGCCCAGTCCCTGGAACGGAACGTCCTGCTGACCGTTCTGTCCCGGATCGGGGCGAATTCCCGGGTGGTGCTGACCCACGACGTGGCCCAGCGCGACAACCTGCGGGTCGGGCGGTACGACGGAGTCGTCGCCGTGGTCGAGAAACTGAAGGGGCATCCGCTGTTCGCGCACGTCACGCTCACCCGGTCCGAGCGCTCCCAGATCGCCGCCCTCGTGACCGAAATGCTGGAGGACGTGCAGATCTGACCCGTACGCACCTCACCGAGGGCGCCGCCCGGCAAAGCGCAGGAGCTTAGCCGGGCGGCGCTCCGCTGTCCGCCACATCCTCCAAATCACCTGCGGCCGCCCGGGTGTGAGCTTTCACACGCCGCACGGAATTGCCTTGCGGCGTCGCCGTCCGGCAGAGTCTTGCTTCCGTCAGGCCCCGCATACGGCACACGTGCATCCTCAGGGACGCAGCAGCACACAACTCAACAACCGTCCGCCGTATGCCGCCCACAGCACCACGGGCCCGTGTCTTCAGTGACCCGTTACGTCGAAGACCAGCGCCAGGGGCACGATTTCGCCCGCGTGGTCACCTGTGCGGGCGATGCTGGAAGGAAACCGTGTGAGCCGGATCTCGGTCCGGGGATTCGCAGTGGCCTCGGCCACCGCGGTCACCACCGTCGGCGCCGTCGTCGGCGTCGCCTCGGGCAACGCCGCCCAGCCCTCGGGCGACAACTTCGAGGCCACCGCGGCCGACACCACCCTCCTCGCGGACATTCCCGCCGGCGAGCAGGCCCAGGTACAGGTCTCCTCCCTCACGGAGCAGGCCGACGTCCAGGCCGCCGCCGCCGACGCCTCCGCGCGCAAGTCCGCCGAAGAGGCCGCCCGCCTCCAGGCGGCGAAGGACGCCGAGGCGAAGAAGAAGGCGGCCGACAAGGCCGAGCAGGAGCGCAAGGAGGCCGAGGAGCGGGCCGAGCGCGAGAAGCGGGAGGCCGAGGAGCGCGCCAGCCGCGACGCCGCCCGCGACCTGTCGAGCTTCTCCGCGCCCGCCCAGGGCTCCTACTCCATCGCCGAGGTGAAGGCGATCGCCCGTCAGATCATCCCGGCCTCGCAGTTCCAGTGCTTCAGCAACATCGTGGACCACGAGTCCGGCTGGAACTACCGCGCCACGAACCCCTCTTCCGGCGCCTACGGCCTCGTCCAGGCCCTCCCCGGCCACAAGATGTCCTCGGCCGGCGCGGACTGGCAGACCAACCCCGCCACCCAGATCAAGTGGGGCCTCAGCTACATGGACGGCCGCTACGGCAGCCCCTGCGGCGCCTGGTCCTTCTGGCAGGCCAACCGCTGGTACTAGACGGTACCCGGGTGTCCTGATCAATCCCGTCGAGCCCCTCGCCGTCCTCCGGTGAGGGGCTTCGTGCGTGTAGGTTCGCGGTGAACAGCCGGCGGGGGGGAAGAGGAACAAGATGTCGAGAGTGCCACGGTGGCTGGGACGGCTGGGCGAAGGCCTGAGCCGGATGGGCGCGCGCCTGGACGAGCGCAGGGCCGAGGCCGAGCGGGAGGACCCGATCGGCCCGCCGTACGGGACCGGGAACGCCCCCGCCGCCCGGGAGCCGGCCGCGTCCCCGGGGCGCGAGGAGCAGGAGACCGGCGGCGAGTCCTCCGGCGGGCAGACGCTCACCGTGCCCCCGCCCCCCGACTACGCCCCGGCCGTCGCCGCCCGGCCCGAGCCGGTCGACGCGATCCCGTGGGGCATGCGGGTGGCCGCCGAGGCGGGCTGGCGGCTCCTCGTCCTCGCGGGCACCGTCTGGGTCCTGATGAAGGTCATCAGCTCCGTCCGGCTCGTCGTCCTCGCCTTCGTCGCCGCCCTTCTCGTCACCGCCCTGCTCCAGCCGACCGTGGCCATGCTGCGCCGCCGCGGCCTGCCGCGGGGCCTGGCCACCGCCGTCACCGCCGTCTCCGGCTTCGTCGTGATGGGCCTGGTCGGCTGGTTCGTGGTCTGGCAGGTGATGGACAACATCGACAACCTGACCGACCGGGTCAGGGACGGCATCGAGGAGCTCAAGCGCTGGCTCCTCGACAGCCCGTTCCACGTGACCGAGCGGCAGATCAACGACATCGCCAAGAACCTCAGCGACACCATCGGCGCCAACGCCGAACAGATCACCTCCGCCGGCCTCCAGGGCGTCACCGTGATCGTCGAGGCGATGACCGGCATCCTGCTCGCCATGTTCTCCACCCTCTTCCTGCTCTACGACGGGAAGAAGGTCTGGCAGTGGGTACTGGGGCTCGTCCCGGCCCAGGCCCGCCCCGGCGTCGCGGGCGCCGGCCCGCGCGCCTGGCGCACCCTCACCGCCTATGTGCGCGGCACGGTCCTCGTCGCCCTCATCGACGCCGTCTTCATCGGCCTCGGCCTCTGGTTCCTGGAAGTGCCGATGGCGGTGCCGCTCGCCGTCTTCATCTTCCTCTTCGCCTTCATCCCGCTCGTCGGCGCCGTCGTCTCCGGCGCCCTCGCCTGCGTCGTCGCCCTCGTCACCAACGGCGTCTTCACCGCCCTGATGGTGCTCGTCGTCGTCCTCGCCGTGCAGCAGATCGAGGGCCACGTGCTCCAGCCCTTCATCCTCGGCCGCGCGGTCCGGGTCCACCCGCTCGCCGTGGTGCTCGCCGTCGCCGCCGGCGGCCTCACCGCCGGCATCGGCGGCGCCGTCGTCGCCGTCCCGCTGGTCGCCGTCGCCAACACCGTGGTCGGCTACCTCCGCGCGTGGAGCACCGAACAGGCCCTGCGCGCCGCACCCGAGCCGCGCGGTGCGACCGCCTTCGAAGTGGCGCCCACCCCGGCACCCACGCCCACGCCCGCCCCGGCTCCCGCGCCCGCCACGCCCCCGGCCCCCGGCGAGACGCCGCCGGGCGGGACCCCGCCGCCGAAGGGCGACGCGTGATCTCCGAACCCGAGCTGGACGGCGGCTCCGGCTTCGCCGGCCCCGGTCCGCTCACCGAGACCCCGCCACCGCCCCGGCCCGCCGGACGCCGCAGCCCCTGGCTGTGGGCGCTCGGCGGCGCGCTGGCGGCCTCGGTGGTGTGGGGCGCCGGGCTCCACACGTACGAACAGCGGAAGGACGCCGGTCCGGACCTGGGCGGGTACAAGCCTGTCGGGGACCTCTGCGCGGTGGCCGATCTTCCAGCGCTCGAGGGCGCCC
>NZ_JAPSIW010000802.1 GCF_031178505.1 Streptomyces sp.
CAGCTCGGGCGGGAGGGGTACGGCGGTCCGCGAGACCTGGCCGGCCGTCACGGTGGCCGCCGTCCCGGCGGCTCCGGCGGGTGCGGCGGTCGTCGCGGCGAGCGTGGCGGCGGCCGCGGCCGCGACGGCGGCCGCGATGGGCCGGCGGAGTCTGAACCTGGTGCGCGTCATTGCGCCTCCTGGAAGTGGGGTTACCCACGGTTTTTACTGGCGGGTACGCACGAGGGGAATACATCGAACAAGACAAGTGCTCATCTTTTCCGGGGGGTTCGGGGGGACTCAGCGGCCGCCCGACGAGCACGGTCCAGGAGGTTGAGGACATGAACGACACTGACGGATACCGGATCGAGCACGACTCCATGGGCGAGGTCCGCGTGCCCGCGCACGCCAAGTGGCGAGCGCAGACCCAGCGGGCGGTGGAGAACTTCCCGGTCTCCGGCCAGCGCCTGGAGCGCGCCCACATCGAGGCCCTGGCCCGGATCAAGGCCGCCGCGGCCAAGGTGAACGCCGAGCTCGGCGTGATCGACAAGGACCGGGCGGAGGCGATCGCCGAGGCGGCCGGGGAGGTCGCGGAGGGACGCTGGGACGAGCACTTCCCCGTCGACGTGTTCCAGACCGGTTCCGGCACCTCGTCCAACATGAACACCAACGAGGTGATCGCCACGCTCGCCACCGAGCGGCTGCCCGAGGGGCGCGAGGTCCACCCCAACGACCACGTGAACGCCTCGCAGTCGTCCAACGACGTCTTCCCCTCCTCCATCCACATCGCGGCCACCGCCGCCGTCACCCGGGACCTGGTCCCGGCCCTGGAACACCTGGCCGATTCCCTGGAGCGAAAATCGGCCGAATTCGCGACGGTCGTGAAGTCCGGCCGTACGCACCTCATGGACGCCACGCCCGTCACCCTCGGCCAGGAGTTCGGTGGTTACGCGGCCCAGGTCAGGTACGGGATCGAGCGGCTGCGCGCCGCGCTCCCCCGCCTCGCCGAACTGCCCCTCGGGGGCACGGCGGTGGGCACCGGCATCAACACCCCGGCCGGCTTCTCCGCGGCCGTCATCGCGGAGGTGGCGCGGGCGACCGGGCTTCCGCTGACCGAGGCCCGCGACCACTTCGAGGCGCAGGGCGCCCGCGACGGACTGGTGGAGACCTCCGGGCAGCTCAGGACCATCGCGGTCTCGCTCACCAAGATCGCCAACGATCTGCGGTGGATGGCCAGCGGCCCGCGCACCGGCCTCGCCGAGATCAACCTGCCCGACCTCCAGCCGGGTTCCTCGATCATGCCGGGCAAGGTCAACCCGGTCATTCCGGAGGCGGTCCTGATGGTCGCCGCGCAGGTGACCGGAAACGACACCACGGTCGCGGTGGCGGGCGCCGCCGGGAACTTCGAGCTCAACGTGATGCTCCCGGTCATGGCGAAGAACCTCCTGGAGTCGGTGCGGCTGCTCGCCAACGCCTCCCGGCTGCTCGCCGACCGCACGGTCGACGGCATCACCGCCAACGTGGAGCGGGCGCGCGAGTACGCCGAGTCCTCCCCGTCCGTCGTGACCCCGCTGAACAAGTACATCGGCTACGAGGAGGCCGCCAAGGTCGCCAAGAAGTCCCTCGCCGAGCGGAAGACCATCCGCGAGGTGGTGCTGGAGTCGGGCTACGTGGAGCGGGGCGACCTCACGGTGGAACAGCTCGACGAGGCGCTGGACGTCCTGCGCATGACCCGCCCCTGACCCCGTACGGCGGAGGTGGCGGGAGTACGCCACGGGGTGTCCCGCCGGTCGTGCCGGGCCCGGCGCTTCCGGCGGGACACGCCCTAAGATCTGCGCATGACAGGATCGGGCGGCCCTCAGCACTGGGCGCCGGGGGAGCACATTCTCTGGCGCTACCGCGGCAACGGCACCGGCGACGTGCACATCTGCCGTCCCGTGACCGTCGTCCAGGACACCCCGGAGCTGCTCGCGGTGTGGATGGCGCCGGGCACCGAGTGCGTACGGCCCGTGCTCGCCGACGGCACGCCCGTGCACGAGGAGCCGCTCGCCACCCGCTACACCGCACCGCGCACCACGGAGCGCGCGCAATGGTTCGGCAGCGGGGTGCTGAAGCTGGCCAGGCCCGGGGATCCGTGGTCGGTCTGGCTGTTCTGGGAGCGCGGCTGGCGCTTCCGCAGCTGGTACGTGAACCTGGAGGAGCCCCGGACCCGCTGGTCCGGCGGCGTCGACTCCGAGGACCACTTCCTCGACATCTCCGTCTATCCCGACCGCAGCTGGCTGTGGCGCGACGAGGACGAGTTCGCCCAGGCCCAGCGGGCCGGCCTGATGACCCCGGCGCAGGCCGAGCGGGTACGGGAGGCGGGGCGGCGGGCGGTCGAGCGGATCCAGGCCTGGGGCGCGCCGTTCGCCGACGGCTGGGAGCACTGGCGGCCGGATCCGGAATGGCCGGTTCCCGAGCTGCCGGCGGACTGGGACCGCACTCCGGCGCACACGGCACCGTGAGACCCTTGATGCGCCCCCGGGGTTCAAACGTAGGATCGTCCTCCGCAAGGCCGAGACCGAACGAACAGCACGTCAGACCGATCCGACAGCACGTCAGGCCGCCCGGGCGGTACGGCGGGCAGGGTCCCGGCAGCCCCGCCGGGACGGGCCCGGCGGACCGCCGGCGGCCGAGCACAGCGCAGGACCTGACCACCAGTCGCCCATGAGGGGAGAACAGTGCCGGACGTGTGCCCGGGTGTTCCCACCCCTGCCGTCGCCGACACGCGCGGAGTGTCCGCATCCGCTGCGTACGAGGGGTTTAGCCCCGTCCGCGGTGCGGCATCGGCGACAAGAGCGAGTGCATCGCACCACCGGCCCGGACGGACGGAATCCCACGCGTGACGGAGCATCCCACCTCCCACGAAGGCAGGCAGCCGCCGACTGCCCGGTCGCAGGAACGCGCGCGCCCCCGCCAGGAGGCCGCGGCCGCCGCCCTGCCCGCCGAACCGGCCGCGCAGCCGGCCCGGTCCGGCGAGGCCGTGACGCCGGGCCTGCCGGCCCAGGCGGGCGACGGCGCGGCGCGCGCCGGCGCGCCGCACCCGGCCGACGCGG
>NZ_JAPSIW010000803.1 GCF_031178505.1 Streptomyces sp.
GTGCAGATGTCCCGTCACGACGGCACCTGGGTCGTGGTCCTCGGCCACGCACCCGGTGCCGGGAAGGCCGGCGCCGGCCCGGCGGCCACCGAGCCACCGGGCTAGCGCCCCCCACCCGGTGCGCGTTCCCGGGGCCTCGTCGGTCCTGTCAGTGACCGCTTCCGGCGTACTGCCGGACGCCCGCGCGCCAGACCTCCGTCACCAGCGGCACGCCCGGCCGGTACGCGAGGTGGACGTGGGACGGGGCGTCCAGGAGGGACAGGTCCGCGCGGGCGCCGGCCGTCAGGCGGCCCACGTCCGTGCGGCGGAGGGCGGCCGCGCCGCCGGCCGTGGCGGACCAGAGCGCTTCGTCGGGGGTCATGCCCATGTCCCGTACCGCGAGCGCGATGCAGAACGGGACGGAGGACGTGAAGGACGAGCCGGGGTTGCAGTCCGTGGAGAGCGCCACCGTCACGCCCGCGTCCAGGAGGCGGCGGGCGTCCGGCCACGGGGCGCGGGTGGAGAACTCCGCGCCCGGGAGGAGGGTCGCCACCGTCGACGAGTGCGCCAGGGCGTCCACGTCCTCGTCCGTCAGGTGGGTGCAGTGGTCGGCGCTGGCCGCGTCGAGTTCCACGGCGAGCTGGACGCCGGGGCCGTACGAGAGCTGGTTGGCGTGGATGCGGGGATGGAGACCCTTGGCCTTGCCGGCGGTGAGGATCGCGCGGGCCTGGTCGCCGTCGAAGGCGCCCTTCTCGCAGAAGACGTCGATCCAGCGGGCGTACGGGGCGCAGGCGTCCAGCATCTCGCCCGTCACGAGGGCCACGTACGCCGCCGGGTCGTCGGCGTGGTCCGGGGAGACGATGTGCGCGCCGAGGTACGTCACCTCGTCGGTGTGCTCGGCGGCGATGCGGAGGGCGCGGGCCTCGTCCTCGACGGTGAGGCCGTAGCCGGACTTCGTCTCGATGGTGGTCGTGCCCTGGCGGAGGGCTTCGCCCAGGTAGCGGGCGACGTTCGCGGACAGGGCCTCGTCGCTCGCTGCCCGGGTCGCCGCCACCGTCGTGCGGATGCCGCCCGCCGCGTACGCCTGGCCGGACATGCGGGCGTTGAACTCGGCGGTGCGGTCGCCGGCGAAGACCAGGTGCGAGTGGGAGTCGACGAAGCCGGGGATCACCGCCCGGCCGCCGGCGTCGACCCGGTTGTCAGTGGCGGGTGCTTTGCTGGATTCACCGACCCAGACGACACGGTCGCCGTCGATGACGACGGCCGCGTCCTGGATCAGGCCCAGGGGGGTTCCATCACCGAGGGAGGGATCGTTGGTGACGAGGCTGGCGATGTTGACGATGGCGGTGGCGGTCGTGGCCACGGCGCTGTTCGCGCTGCTGGGCGCCGAGCTCGCCGCCGGGTTGTTCGTCGCCGCGGGGCCGGTGTTCATGGTGAGGGGTGTCTCCTTCAGCCGCGCAGGGCGGCGATCGAGTCCGCGAGGGCCTGGGGCACGTCGGGAACGGTCGCGTGCTGCCCGTCCCGGACGACCTGACGGCCGCCCACGACCGTGTGCCGGACGTCCGCGGCCGACGCTGCGAATACCGCGGTCTCGGCTGCCAGACGCGGCTGTGGCCCCGCTGTCCTGACCGAGTCGAGGGCGATCGTCGTGAAGTCGGCGAGCGCCCCGGGCTCCAGGCGCCCGGCCCCGTCCCAGCCGAGGGCGGCGTGGCCGTCGGCGGTGGCGGCGCGGAGGAGGGCGGCGGCGGTCCAGTGGCCGCGGGTGCGCGAGCGCAGGCGCTCGTCCAGCTCCATGGCGCGCGCCTCCTCCAGGAGGTCGATCACGGCGTGGCTGTCGCTGCCGAGCGACAGGGGGGAGCCGGCGCGCTGGAGGGCGACGGCCGGGCCGATGCCGTCGGCGAGGTCGCGTTCGGTGGTCGGGCACATGCAGGTGCCGGTGCCGGTGGAGCCGACGAGGGCGATGTCGGCGTCGGTCATGTGGGTGTTGTGGACGCCGGTCGTGCGCGGGCCGAGGACGCCGTGGTCGGCGAGGAGCCGGGTGGGGGTGCGGCCGTGGGCGGCGAGGCAGGCCTCGTTCTCGGCGGTCTGCTCGGACAGGTGCACATGGAGGGGAGTGCGCCGTTCGTCCGCCCAGCGGGCGACCGTGGCGAGCTGGTCGGCGGGAACGGCCCGTACGGAGTGGACGGCCGCGCCGATGCGGACGCCGTCGCGGTCCTTGAGGGCGGACACCCGCTCGGCCCACCGCTCCGCCGTGCCGTCCGAGAAGCGGAGCTGGTGCGGTTCGGGGGCCTTGCCGAAGCCGGCGGAGAGGTAGGCGGTGTCGAGGAGGGTGATGCGGATGCCGGCCTCGGCGGCGGCGGCGATCAGGGCCTCGCCCATCGCGTTGGGGTCGGCGTAGGGGGTGCCGCCCGGCGCGTGGTGGAGGTAGTGGAACTCGCCGACGGAGGTGATGCCGGCGAGCGCCATCTCGGCGTAGACGGCGCGGGCGAGGGCGAAGTAGGAGTCGGGGGTGAGGCGCTGGGCGACCGCGTACATGACCTCGCGCCAGGTCCAGAAGGTGCCGGAGCCGACCTGGACGGTGCCGCGCAGGGCGCGGTGGAAGGCGTGGCTGTGGGCGTTGGCGAGGCCGGGGAGGGTGAAGCCGCGCAGCACGATCGCGCCGGGGGGCGGGGCCTCGGTGCCGGTGCGGACGGCGCCGACGCGGCCGTCCGCGGTGACGTCCAGGGCCACGCCCGGCTCGGCGTGGGTGCCGAGCCAGGCGTGCTCCAGCCAGTACGTGGTCGTCAGCGGCACGCCAGGTCCTCCAGTACGTCGGCGAGGGCGCGGACCCCGGCCACGCAGTCGTCCTCGGCGGCGAACTCGGCCGGTGAGTGCGAGACGCCGGTGGGGTTCCGTACGAACAGCATGGCGGTGGGGATCGATGCGGACAGAATCCCCGCGTCGTGGCCGGCGCCGGTACCGAGGACCGGTGTCTTCTCGCCGAGCACGCGGGACAGCTCGTCGCGCAGGGCGTGCGAGAAGTCCACGACGGGGGTGAAGGACTCCCGGACGACGGCGAGGTCGATGCCGTGCCGGTCCGCGTAGGCGCGGGCGG
>NZ_JAPSIW010000804.1 GCF_031178505.1 Streptomyces sp.
GTCGAGCTCCTCACCGCCGAGAGCGGTGGTGAGGACGGTGTGGTGCGGCGCTCCGGCCGTGAGCCACGCCTCGGTCGAGGTCCGCAGGTCGGGGCGGGGGCGCCAGACGGCACGGGCGACGGGCAGCCGGGGCAGCGGCTCGGGCGGGGCGACGACGTCGATGCGGTTGGCCACGAGGCGGAACCGTTCACCCATGTCGGCGAGACCGACGACGACGGCCGGACCCGGGTCCGCGTCGAAGACCAGACGGACCGGGTCCTCGCGTCCGCCGATGCCGAGCGGATGGATCTCGCAGGTGGGCGTCCCCGTCGTGAGGGAGGGGCAGACCTCGAGCATGTGCGCGCCGAGGATGAGCTCCTGGCCGGGCGTGAGGTCGTAGGTGTAGTCCTCCATGAAGGAGGTGCCGCCGGGCAGGCCGTGGGCCATCGCCTTCAGGGTGCGCAGCAGCGTGGCGGTCTTCCAGTCCCCTTCACCGCCGAAGCCGTAACCGTCCGCCATCAGGCGCTGCACGGCGAGGCCGGGCAGCTGGCGCAGGCCCCCGAGGTCCTCGAAGTTGGTGGTGAAGGCGCGGAAACCGCCTTCCGTGAGGAAGGTCCGCAGGCCGGCTTCGATGCGGGCGGCGTAGCGCAGGGATTCATGGCGCTCGCCGCCGGGCCGCAGCTCGGGGGCGAGGGCGTAGAGGTCCTGGTACTCCTTCACGAGCGCGGTGACGGTGTCCTCGGGAGCGGCGTCGACGGCTGCGACGAGGTCGTTGACGCCGTACGTGTTGACCGACACCCCGAACCGCAGCTGCGCCTCCACCTTGTCGCCCTCGGTGACGGCGACATCGCGCATGTTGTCGCCGAAACGGGCGAGCTTGAGGGTGGTCAGTTCGGACCGGCCGACGGCTGCGCGGGCCCATCCCGCGATCCGGTCGACGACGTCGGGGGCGGAGACGTGGCCGGCCACGGTCTTGCGCGGGACGCCGAGACGGGTCTGGACGAAGCCGAACTCGCGGTCGCCGTGGGCGGCCTGGTTCAGGTTCATGAAGTCCATGTCGATGGTGGACCAGGGCAGTTGGCGGTTGGCCTGGGTGTGCAGGTGCAGCAGCGGCTTGCTGAGGGCGTCGAGGCCGGCGATCCACATCTTGGCCGGGGAGAAGGTGTGCATCCAGGCGATCAGGCCGATGCAGCGGTCGTCGGCGTTGGCCTCGAGGCAGACCGCGCGGATGGCCGCCGCGTCGGTGAGGACCGGCTTCCACACCAGGCGGACGGTCATCTGCGGCCGGGCCGCCAGGGTGTCGCAGATGACACGTGACTGTTCGGCGACCTGGGCCAGTGTCTCGTCGCCGTAGAGGGCCTGGCTGCCGGTGAGAAACCAGATCTCGCGGTCGGGCTGGGCGAGCGTCATGTCGGATGTGCTCCTCGGAGGTGCTGGGGGGAGAGGTGGGACCGGTGGTGCTGGGGTGGTCGCCCGGTCAGCTGCCGGCCGCGGTGCGTGCGGTGTTGCGGACGTGCCGGAGGCGGTGCAGGAGGAGGTCCGTGCCGGTGCCGAAGTGGTCGTGCAGGGCGCGGTACTCGCCGAACAGCGCGTCGTAGGCGTCCGCCCGCGCGGAATCCGGCACGTAGGCGTGGCGACGGACGCTGCCCATGACGGCGGCGGCGGAGCGGATGTCGGGATACGCCCCCGCGGCCACGGCCGCGTGGATGGCCGAACCGAGCGCGGGTCCCTGCTCGGAAGTGCCCACCGAGACAGGGCGGCGCAGCACGTCGGCGTAGATCTGCATCAGCAGGGCGTTCTTCTTCAGCCCGCCGGTGACGATGAACTCCTCCACGGGGATCCCCCCGGCCTCGAAGGCCTCGACGATCATCCTCGTGCCGTAGGCCGTGGATTCCAGCAGGGCCCGGTAGACGTCCTCCGGCCGGGTGTCCAGGGTCAGCCCGGCGACCACTCCGGACAGGTGGTGGTCGACCAGGGTGGAACGGTTGCCGTTCATCCAGTCCAGAGCCACCAGCCCGTGCGCGCCGACCGGCTGGCCGGCGGCCTTACGGGTCAGGAGCTGGTGCAGGTCCTCGCCCGCCGCCTGCGCCTCGGCACGGTAGTGGTCCGGCACGCCCTGGCGCAGCCACCAGGCGAAGATGTCACCGACCGCGCTCTGGCCGGCCTCGTAGCCGTAGGCGCCCTCGACGATCCCGCCGTCGACGACCCCGCAGATCCCCGGGATCTCCGCGAGGGTGGCGCCGTTGAGGACATGGCAGGTGGAGGTGCCCATGATGGCGAGCATCCGCCCGTTCTCCACAGCGCCCGCCGCCGGCGCCGCGACATGGGCGTCGACGTTGCCGGCGGCGACCGCGATGCCCTCGGGCAGACCGGTCCAGCGCGCGGCCCGCCCGCTCAGGGACCCCACGCGCGAACCCAGCGGGGCGAGCGGATGCTCCAGCCGCGTGGCCGGGAAATCCGCGAATCCCGGGTGGAGCCCGCCCAGGAAGTCCGGCGAGGGATAAGCACCGTCCTGGTGGATGCCCTTGTAGCCGGCGGTGCAGGCATTGCGCGACTCACTGCCCGTCAGCTGCCAGACGATCCAGTCGGCCGCCTCGATCCAGCGCGCACAGGCCGCATAGACCGCCGGGTCCTCCTCCAGGACCTGCAAAGCCTTCGCGTACTGCCACTCGGAGGAGATCTTCCCCCCGTAGCGCCCGATCCACTTCTCCCCCCGGGCATGCGCCAGGGCGTTGATACGGTCCGCCTGATCCTGCGCCGCGTGATGCTTCCACAACTTCGGCCACGCATGCGGACGCCCCGCCCACTCCGGCACCAACGCGAGCGGGACCCCCTCCCGGGTGGTCGGCAGAACCGTGCACGCGGTGAAATCCGTCGCGATCCCGATCACCCGGGCCGGATCCACCCCGGCATCCGCCAACGCCGCCGGAACAGCCCTGCGCAGCACCTCACACCAGTCCTCAGGATGCTGCAGAGCCCAGTCCGGAGGCAGCACAGCCCCCGTGGAAGGCAGACGCTCCTCGATGACCGCGTGACCGTACACGTGCACCGCGGAACCCAGCTCCGCGCCGTCCCGCACCCTCACCACCAC
>NZ_JAPSIW010000133.1 GCF_031178505.1 Streptomyces sp.
AGGGCGCGGGCGGCGTCCGGGGTCAGGAGGGGCGGCGTCGTGTGCACGCCCGTCAGCGTAGTGAGGGGCGGGCCGCGCGATGCATGAGGGCGTGCGGCCCGGCCACGGGGAGCGCGCGCGGGCGCTCCCGGCGCGAAAGACCGCACCCGGCCCGCGGGACGCCGTGTTCGGCGGCGCCTGCGGACCGGGTGCGGACGGGAGGATGCGAAGGTCAGGCCTTCTTGGTCTCCCAGAAGATGCGGTCGATCTCGGCGATGAGCTCCAGCGCCTTCTCGCCCGTCTTCGGGTCGGTCGACGCCTTGGCGGCCGAGAGGGCCTTCAGGGTGTCGTTGACCAGCTGGTTGAGCTCCGGGTACTTCTCGAAGTGCGGGGCCTTGAAGTAGTCGCTCCACAGCACGGAGACGTGGTGCTTCGCGAGCTCCGCGCGCTGCTCCTTGATGACCGTGGCGCGGGCCCGGAAGTGCGGGTCCTCGTTCGCCTGGTACTTCTCCTGGACAGCCTTGACCGACTCGGCCTCGATGCGGGCCTGGGCCGGGTCGTAGACACCGCAGGGGAGGTCGCAGTGGGCGCTGACCTTGACCTTGGGGGCAAACAGGCGGGAGAGCATTGAGCCGTCCTTCCTCGTGATCGTCTTCTCAGGTGGGACATTACTCGGTGAGAAGGGCGTTTTCGCGAGCGCCCCCTGGGGCTTAGGTCAAAAGTCCAGGGTCACGATGGGACTCGTGTACGAGTGAACGAGCGGAGCGAGAGGTGCCGGATGAGGGACACGCCGGGGGAGCGGGCGGCCGAGGGGGCGGCCCCGTTCGGGATCGCCGAGGTGACGGGCGTCTCGATGGTGCCCACGCTGCTCCACGGTGACCAGCTGCTCGTCCGGTACGGGGCGCGGCTGACGCCCGGATGCGTGGCGGTGCTGCGGCATCCGCTCCAGCAGGACCTGCTCGTCGTGAAGCGGCTGGTCGAGCGGCGTGACGGCGGCTGGTGGGTGCTGGGGGACAACCCGGACGCGGAGGGGGACAGCCGGGTGTTCGGCACCGTACCGCCCGAGCTGGTGCTCGGGCGGGTGCTGGCGCGGTACCGGCCGGTGACGCCCGGGCGTCAGCGGTCCGTCGGGGTGCTGGCCTCCTGGCTGTTCTCGGCCGTACGGCCGGTGGCCTCCAGGCGCTTGCGGGCCCGGTAGGCGGCCACGTTGGCGCGCGTCGCGCAGCGGTCGGAGCAGTAGCGCCGCGAGCGGTTGGTGGAGGTGTCGAGGTAGGCGTTGCGGCAGGGCGGGGCCTGGCAGAGGCCGAGGCGGTCGGCGCCGAACTCGGTGAGGTGGAAGGCCAGGCCCATCGCCGAGATCGCCGCGTATCCGGCGGTGGCGTTGGAGGCGTGGTCGGCCAGGTGCATGTGCCAGCGGGGGTGCCCCTGCTCGTCGAGGATGTCGTGGCCGGAGATCTGCGGGCTGACCGGGAATTCCAGGAGGAGGGAGTTCAGGAGGTCCACGGCGGTGGTGTGGTCGCCCTCGTCGGCCGCCGTGAAGACGGCGCGCAGGCGGGCCCGTACGGACCGGAAGCGGCTCAGGTCGGCCTCGGTCACGCGGCGGGCCATCTGGGAGGCCGATCCGAAGAGGTCCCTGATCACCTCGACGGAGGTGAGGGAGTCCTTGTTACGGGTCGGCTCCTCGGTGTTGACCAGACGCACGGCATAGTCCGAGTAATAGGCCAGTTCCACTTGTAGTCCTTACTCCGGCGGGCTAGGGTCGTGGTCATGAGGGGTAACAACTGTCTCCCCTCCGAGGGTATTACGTCGACGGGGAGGACGCGGCGAATGACCGACACCGACTGGACGGCCTGGCAGCAGAGCTGGGACCGGCAGCAGGAGTGGTACATGCCGGACCGCGAGGAGCGGTTCCGCGTCATGCTCGACATGGTCGAGGCGTTCGTGGGGCCGAAGCCCCGCGTCCTCGACCTCGCCTGCGGTACGGGAAGTATCACGGACAGGCTCCTCAAGAGGTTCCCGGAGGCGACGAGCACCGGTGTCGATCTCGACCCCGCGCTCCTCACCATCGCCGAGGGGTACTTCGCGGGCGACGAGCGCGTCACCTTCGTGACCGCCGACCTCAAGGACCCCGCGTGGACGGCGCTGCTGCCCCACGACTCGTACGACGCGGTCCTCACCGCCACCGCGCTGCACTGGCTCCACACCGAGCCCCTCACGGCGCTCTACGGACAGCTCGGCGGTCTCGTCCGGGAGGGCGGCGTCTTCATGAACGCCGACCACATGATCGACGAGACCACCCCGCGCATCAACGCCGCCGAGCGGGCCCACCGGCACGCCGCCATGGACCGCGCCAAGGAGGCCGGGGCGCTGGACTGGGCGGACTGGTGGGCGCTCGCCGCCAAGGACCCGGTCCTCGCCGAGCCCACCGCCCGGCGGTACGAGATCTACGGCGAGCACGCCGACGGCGACATGCCCTCCGCCCGGCGGCACGCCGAGATCCTGCGCGCCTCCGGCTTCGGCGAGGCCCGCGCCGTCTGGGCCTCGCCCTCGGACACCATGGTCCTCGCCGTGAGGTGAACCCGCCGGGAGTGACGCGGGAGCCCGGGATCAGGGCTTGCACACGGGAAGGGGCGGTACGGGAGATCCCGTACCGCCCCTTCCCGTACGCGCCCTACAGCACCTTCGACAGGAACGCCTTCGTCCGGTCGTGCTGCGGCTTGGTCAGGACGTCCCGCGGGTGGCCGGACTCGACCACCACGCCGCCGTCCATGAAGACCAGCGAGTCGCCCACCTCGCGGGCGAAGCCCATCTCGTGCGTGACGACGACCATCGTCATGCCCGACTCGGCCAGGTCCCGCATGACGTCGAGGACGTCACCCACGAGCTCCGGGTCGAGCGCCGAGGTCGGCTCGTCGAACAGCATCAGCTTCGGCTCCATCGCCAGCGCGCGGGCGATGGCCACGCGCTGCTGCTGGCCGCCGGAGAGCTGCGAGGGGTAGTTGCCCGCCTTGTCGCCGAGGCCCACGCGGTCGAGCAGGCGCTCGGCGCGCTCGCGCGCCACCGCCTTGGTCTCGCCCTTCACCTGGATCGGCGCCTCCATGACGTTGGCCAGGGCCGTCATGTGGGGGAAGAGGTTGAAGCGCTGGAAGACCATGCCGATGTCGCGGCGCTGGAGCGCGACCTCGCTGTCCTTGAGCTCGTAGAGCTTGTCGCCCTTCTGGCGGTAGCCGACCAGCTCGCCGTCGACGTACAGCCGGCCGGCGTTGATCTTCTCCAGGTGGTTGATGCAGCGCAGGAAGGTGGACTTGCCGGAACCGGACGGGCCGATCAGGCAGAACACCTCGCCGTTCTGCACCTCCAGGTCGATGCCGCGGAGGATGTGCGCGGCGCCGTAGGACTTGTGGACGCCCTCGGCCTTCACCATGGGGGTCATGCGGTACCTCCGGAGCGCTTCGCCGGCGCGAAGCGCAGATTGGCCTTGATCTTCTGCCACGGCGTGGGCGGCAGCGAGCGCAGCGAGCCCTTCGCGTAGTGCCGCTCCAGGTAGAACTGCCCGATGCTGAAGACGGTGGTGAGGATCAGGTACCAGATCGAGGCGACGAAGAACATCTCCATCACGGCGAACGAGACCGAGGCGATGTCCTGTGCGGCCCGCAGCAGGTCCGGGTACTGGACCGCGACCACGAGGGAGGAGGTCTTGAGCATGTTGATGAACTCGTTGCCCGTCGGCGGGATGATCACCCGCATCGACTGGGGCAGCACGATCCGGCGCATCGTCCTGCTCTGGGACATGCCCAGGGCGTGCGCGGCCTCGGTCTGGCCCTCGTCGACCGACTGGATGCCGGCCCGGACGATCTCCGCCATGTACGCGCCCTCGTTGAGGCCGAGACCCAGGAGGGCGGCCAGGAAGGGGGTCATGACATCGGTCATCTCGTCCTTGTAGAACCCGATGTTGAGGATCGGGAAGATCAGGGCGAGGTTGAACCAGATCAGCAGCTGGACGTAGACCGGGGTGCCCCGGAAGACCCAGATGTAGAGCCAGGCGATCGTGCTGGTCACCGGGTTCTTCGACAGCCGCATGACGGCGAAGAGGATGCCCAGGACCAGGCCGAGCGCCATGGACGCGACGCTGATCTGGATGGTGTTCCAGAGGCCGGTGAGGATGGTCGGGTCGAACAGCTTCTCGGGCACGGTCGCCCAGCGGACGTTGCCCTGCGAGAAGGCGTACCCGAGGAGCGCGAGGAGGGCGATGACCGCTATCGCGGCGACCCAGCGCCCGAAGTGGCGGACCGGGATGGCCTTGATGGCCTCCGGCGGGGTCCCCGCCGGGGCGGGCGACGCCCCGGCGGGAACCTTGGCGAGCTTGTCAGTCACAGCGACTGCCCTTCGGTGCTACGTGGAGGGGGTGGAGGGTAGTCAGGAGCCGCCGTTGATCCTGGCCGCGGGGATGGCGCCGGAACCGGCGTTCCACTTGTCCAGGGCGGCCTTGTAGGTGCCGTCCTTGATGATCGCGTCCAGGGCTTCCTTCAGCGCGTCCCGCAGCTGCGTGTCCTTCTTGTCGACCGCGATGCCGAAGTAGCCGGCGTCCGACTTGTTGGCGACCGCGTCGAAGTCCTTGCCGCCACCGGCCGTCTGGGCGATGTACGCGGCGACCGGCGAGTCGTTCAGGTCGGCGACGGCGCCGCCCGCCTTGACGCGGGTCTGGGCCTCGGCGTCGGTCGGGAAGGACTCGAAGGTCAGCTTCGGCTTGCCGTCCTTCTCGCACTTGGCGGCCTGGTCCTTGGCGGCCTGCTCGTACGTGGTGCCGCGCTGCACCGCGAGCTTCTTGCCGCACAGGTCGTCGAGCGACTTGATGTTCTCCGGGTTGCCCTTCTTGACCAGAATGCCGGTCGAGGCGCTGAAGTAGTCGACGAAGTCGACACCGGTACCGGTCTTCTTGCCCTTGTCGTCCAGACCCTCCTGGCGGGCCTTGGTGTCGGTCATGGACGACATCACGATGTCCGTGCGACCCGTCGGAAGGGCGGTGAGCAGGGTGTCGAAGGTGCCGCTCTCGAACTCGAACCGGACGCCCAGCTGCTTGGAGAGGGCCGCGGCGATGTCGGGGTCGACACCGACGATCTCGTTGCCCTTCTTGAACTCCATCGGGGCGTACGTGGCGTCCGTGCCGACCTTGATGACGCCGGCCTTCTGGATGTCGGCCGGGAGCTTGGAGAACAGCGGCGCGGTGCTCACGGGGGCCTTGGAAACGCCGCCCTCGGGCTTCTTGGCGCCCTCGGTCTGGTCGCCGCAGGCGGTCAGCAGCATGGAGCCGGCGACCGCGATGGCGGCGACCGCTGCAAGACGGGAGGTGCGGGTCTTGGCGACGGTCGTACAGCGCGTGGAGCGTGCGGTCATGGTCGGGTTCCTCCGGCGTGTGAGGGAGTTGCCAAAGATCGCGTACGCACCTTCGGGTGTCGCGACCTCGTGTGATTACGGCATCTTGCCATTCGGACCGGCTCAAACCGACGGCCTCGGATGTCAAAATCGGGTAACGGGTGACCCCCGAATCCCGACAGGCCGGTACATCAAGGCCGGATCTTCTTCGGAAACACTTCCCCGGAACCGGAAAATCTCCGGTTCATCTCGCCATTCGGACGAGTGGAAGGCCGCCATTCGGCCCTGGAGCGCATCTTTCCGGACATCGAGTGACGTGTCATTCCCTGTCACCGTGCGGGTGCGCTCGGTATGAGTCGCGTCACCGAGCGGTTATGGACTCGCTGGCGGTGCCGTCCGTCCGGTAAGAAGGATCCTTACACCCCTCATCCGGGGCTCAGGGCGCGTTGTGCGGCGCGCCCGCGCGGCTGCCAGACACGGCGGCCGCGGGACCCGCCAACCGCTCCTCACCAGGGGCGGCCACCCTCACTGAAGCAGACTTAAGGGGTCTACCCACATGGCAGCGGAGATCGTCAATCCTCGCAGCGAGGCCGCGACGGAAGGAGCTCCCGAGGAGCCCTTCGATCCGGCGTTCGCGCTCCACCGGGGCGGCAAGATGGCCATTCAGGCCACCGTCCCCCTCCGGGACAAGGACGACCTGTCCCTCGCGTACACGCCCGGCGTGGCCAAGGTGTGCACCGCCATCGCCGAGCAGCCCGAGCTGGTCAACGACTACACCTGGAAGTCGCAGGTCGTCGCGGTCGTGACCGACGGCACCGCGGTGCTCGGTCTCGGCGACATCGGCCCGGAGGCCTCCCTTCCCGTCATGGAAGGCAAGGCCATCCTCTTCAAGCAGTTCGGCGGCGTGGACGCGGTTCCGATCGCGCTCGCGACCAAGGACACCGACGAGATCGTCGAGACCGTCGTCCGGCTCGCCCCGTCCTTCGGCGGCGTCAACCTGGAGGACATCTCGGCCCCCCGGTGCTTCGAGATCGAGCGCAAGCTCCAGGAGCGCCTCGACATCCCGGTCTTCCACGACGACCAGCACGGCACCGCCATCGTCACCCTCGCCGCCCTCCGCAACGCGGCGAAGCTGACCGGCCGGACCCTGGGCGAGCTGCGCGGCGTCATCTCCGGCGCCGGCGCGGCCGGAGTCGCCATCGCCAAGTTCCTGCTGGAGGCCGGCCTCGGCGACGTGGCCGTCACCGACCGCAAGGGCATCGTCAGCCGGGACCGCGAGGACCTGACCGACGTCAAGCGCGAGATCGCCGAGCTCACCAACAAGGCCGGCCTCACCGGCTCCCTGGAGAGCGCCCTGGCCGGCGCGGACGTCTTCATCGGCGTCTCCGGCGGTACGGTTCCGGAGGAGGCCGTCGCCTCCATGGCCCCGAACGCGTTCGTGTTCGCCATGGCCAACCCGAACCCGGAGGTCCACCCCGACGTCGCGCACAAGTACGCGTCCGTCGTGGCGACCGGCCGTTCGGACTACCCGAACCAGATCAACAACGTCCTCGCGTTCCCGGGCATCTTCGCCGGGGCGCTCCAGGTCCGGGCCTCCCGGATCACCGAGGGCATGAAGATCGCCGCGGCCAACGCCATCGCCGACGTCGTCGGCGACCAGCTCTCCGCCGACTGCGTGATCCCCTCGCCGTTCGACGAGCGGGTCGCCCCGGCCGTCGCCGCCGCGGTCGCCGCCGCCGCCCGCGCGGAGGGCGTCGCCCGCCGCTGACGCGCGCGCCGTCCCGCCCGGTACGCCCGAGGGCCCCGCTCCGCACCCGGAGCGGGGCCCTCGGCGTGCGGCGGGGCGGAACGCGGACGCGCACGGGCGCGGGAGGGACGCGCGTCACACAGGCGCGTGGTTCCGTCACCGCCCGTGGCGTCCTAGGGTCGGGGCCATGTTCGCTGCCTACGCCGCCCGTATCGATCGCGACCAGCCCCTCAACGGCCTCGAATTGGGCGAACGCCCCGAACCAGAGGCCCGGCCCGGCTGGACCACCGTCACCGTCAAGGCCGCCTCCCTCAACCACCACGACCTGTGGTCGCTGCGCGGCGTCGGACTGCCCGAGGAGAAGCTGCCGATGATCCTCGGCTGCGACGCGGCGGGCATCGACGAGGACGGCAACGAGGTCGTCCTGCACTCCGTCATCGGCCAGACGGGCCACGGTGTCGGCCCGGACGAGCCCCGCTCGATCCTCACCGAGCGCTACCAGGGCACCTTCGCCGAGCGCGTCACCGTGCCCAGGTGGAACGTGCTGCCCAAGCCGAAGGAGCTCTCCTTCGAGGAGGCCGCCTGCCTTCCCACCGCCTGGCTCACCGCCTACCGGATGCTCTTCACCAACGCGGGTGTACGCCCCGGTGACTCGGTCCTCGTCCAGGGCGCCGGTGGCGGCGTCGCCACGGCCGCCATCGCCCTCGGCAAGGCGGCCGGCCTGCGCGTCTTCGCCACCAGCCGCGACGAGGCCAAGCGGAAGCGGGCCGTCGAGCTCGGGGCCGTCGAGGCCTACGAGCCGGGGGCGCGGCTCCCGCAGCGGGTGGACGCCGTCATCGAGACCGTCGGCGCGGCCACCTGGTCGCACTCGGTCAAGTCGCTGCGCCCGGGCGGCACCGTCGTCATCTCCGGCGCCACCAGCGGTGACCGGCCCTCGCACGCGGAGCTCACCCGGATCTTCTTCCTGGAGCTGAAGGTCGTCGGCTCGACCATGGGCTCCAAGGACGAGCTGGAGGACCTGCTGTCGTTCTGCGCGGCGACCGGTGTCCGGCCCGTGATCGACGAGGTGCTGCCGCTCGACCGCGCTCGCGAGGGCTTCGAGAAGATGGCCTCGGGCGACCTCTTCGGAAAGATCGTGCTGACCAACTCTTGATGGAGCGTCAGATCACCTGATGGGATCTCCGGCACTGCGAACACACCGTCGTGCCGGAGGTCCCCCGTGCTCCCTGTGTTGCGAACCACCCTGGCGGCGAGCGCCGTTCTCGCCGCCCTCCTCGCCCCGACCGCCACGGCCACCGCCACCACCGCCACCACCGCCACCACCGGCTCCACCGGCGCCGTGGCGCGCACCGGGGAAGCCGGGGGCGCAACGGGCATCCCCGCCCTCACCGACGAGCACGGCCGCACCCTGACCCTGCGCGGCTGGAACGTCGAGGACAAGGTGAACCGGGGCGAGGCGGCCCTCTCCGCGATCACCGAGAAGCACTTCCGCGACATGCGGGCCCAGGGCTTCAACTTCGCCCGCCTCCTCGTCTTCTGGGACGACCTCGAACCCCGGCCCGGCCGGTACAGCGAGGAGTACCTCCGGAAGATCGAACGGATCCTGGGCTGGGCGCACCGGCATGACGTCACCGTTCTCCTCGACGCCCACCAGGACGTCTTCGGCCCGGCCTTCGGGCACCGCGGCATCCCCGCCTGGGCCACCAGGACCGACGGCCTGCCCTTCACGCCCCACCCGGACGACTGGTTCTCCGAGTACTTCGAACCGGCCGTCCAGCGGGCCTTCACCCACCTCTACGAGGACGAGGACCTGAGGCGCGCCCAGGCCCGGATGTGGCGGGTCCTCGCCGAACGCTTCGACGACCACCCCGCCGTCCTCGGCTACGACCTGATCAACGAGCCCATGGGCGAGCTGCGGGAGGGCGAGGACCTGGCGACGGCGGCCCGGCGCATCGAACGCGACCAGCTGACTCCCCTGTACAACCGCCTGGCCGACGCGGTGCGGTCGGCCGACCCGGACGCCTGGGTCTTCGTCGAACCGACCCCGATCGTCGGCGAGGGCGTCCCGACCGGCCTCGGCCGGATCGACGACCCGAAAGTCGTCTACGCCCCCCACTTCTACAACACCGGCATGGAGGCCGGCGCCGACTACGACCCGGCCGCCGGCTGGATCGAGAGCTACGAGCGGGCCGTCACCCAGTACCCGGCCGCCCACAAGGTGCCCGTGGTCGTGGGGGAGTGGGGTCCGCTCAACAACTCCCTCCCGAACATGAACCGCTTCTACCGTGACGCCATGGCCTCCCTCGGCCGGTACGGCTCCGGATGGGCCGGGTACGTGTGGTGCTACGGCGGCGGCTACTGCGCCGTCGACGGCTCCGGGGCCTTCCGCGCCAACAAGGAGCTGACCGCCGAGCCGTACGCGGAGGCGGTCGCGGGCACGGTGCGCTCCGCCGCGTACGACTCCCTGACCGGCGCCTACCGCCTCGTGTACGACTCCGCCGGGCGCCGCGGCCCCCGCGTCACCGAACTCTCCCTGCCGCCCGGCGACTGGCGGATCACCGCCGGGGGCGGGGCGCTGGTGCTGCGCGAGGACCGGGGCAGGGCCCGCGTCCTCGCCGCCCCGGACTCCCGGGTGACGGTGGCGGTCACCCGCGGCTGACGGCCGGGGCGGGGACCGGCGGGCGGCCGGTCCGGCCCGGAACCCCGGCGTCAGTCTCCGTGCCGGGGACGCAGGAGACCCGTGAGGTGGACCGCCGCCGTCGACAGATGCCGGCGGGCCTCGGACAGCTGTTCCTCGTTCACCCCGTGGTCCCGTGCCGCGTCGCGGATCTCGTCGCGGAACCGGTCCAGCAGGCGGTCCAGGTCGCGGGCCGGGTCACCCGACCCCTTCGAGGGGCGGGCCCACTCCGGAGCCTCGGCGCTCTCCGCTCCGGACGTACCCGGAGTGCCGGGGCCGCCGGCGGTCTCCCGGTCCGGCGGGAACGGCGAGCCGGCACCCGAGGCCTTCGGGTGGGTGGTGCCGGTGACCAGGCCGCCGAGCTGGGCGGTGATGTCCGAGAGGCCCTCCCATACGCCCTTGGGCCACTCGCCCCGCGAGAACCGGTCCTGGACCTGCTCCTGGACCTGCTGGGCGATCCGCTGGAACTCCTTGGCCTGGCGCCGCGCGTTCTGCGCCTCCGCACGGGCCTGCCGGGCCTGCTCCTTCCACTCCTGCTGGGCCCGGCGCAGCTCCTCCTTGGCGTCGGCGAAGGCCGAGCCCTCCGCCTGCCGGGTCCGGCCCGCCGCCGCCCGCATCTCGCTGCGGACCCGGCCGGCCGCGCCCCGCACGTCCTCCCGGATCTCCGCCGCGAGCTCCGACACCGACTCGCGGATCTCCCGCTCCAGGTCGTCCAGTTCGGCGCCCCGGGCCGCCAGTTCGGCCCGGCCCGCGTCGGTGATCGAGTACACCTTGCGCCCGCCCTCGCTGGCGTGGGTGACGAGCCCCTCGGCCTCCAGCTTGGCGAGGCGCGGGTAGACGGTGCCGGCCGAGGGCGCGTACAGCCCCTGGAAGCGCTCCTCCAGGAGCCGGATCACCTCGTAGCCGTGGCGGGGGGCCTCGTCGAGCAGCTTGAGCAGATACAGGCGGAGGCGGCCGTGAGCGAAGACGGGCGGCATGTCAGAGCACCTTTCCGGTCGCGGAGGGGGCGGGCGGGGCGGAGGAGTCGGCGTCCTCGTCCGGCTCGGGTCGGCGGAGCAGGGCGATCGAACCGGAGAGGGTCGTGGCCTTGAGCGTCCCCCGGCCGGAACCGAGGGTGCCGGTCAGGGACTTGGCGCCCCACTGTCCGCCCACCCGCAGGTCCTCGAAGGCGTTGGACAGCGAGCCGCTGGTGGTGGTGGCCTCGACCCGGGCGTCGCCCGGATGCGGCAGCCGGATGGCCACCTCGCCGGACACGCTGGTGAGCCGGATGTCCGCCGGCGGCCCGTCCTGACCGGCCCCGGCGAGGTCGATCACCATGTCCCCGCTCACCGTGTCGGCCTTCACTGAGGCCCCGGCGCCCTCGATGACCGTCACGTCACCGGTCACCGAGTTCACCCGCAGCTCCCCCGTCACCGACTGGGCCTCCAGGGCGCCCGACACCGTCTCCGCCCGGACCGGGCCGGAGAGGCCCACGAGCGTCGTGTCGCCGGTGACGCCCCGCACCTCCGTACGCCCCCGGATGCCGGAGACGACCGCCTCGGCGCCGACCACCCCCACCTCGACGTCCACGCCCGCGGGCACGGCCACGGACACCACGGCCCGGCGCCGCATGCCCTTGCGGTCGAGCCACTTGAGGATGCCCTTCCAGTGCAGGTCCTCGTAGCTGACGGTCAGGGTCGAGCCCTCCTGCGACACGATCAGCGGCGGCCCCTCGATCTCGGAGATCTCCACCCGCGCGGAGGCCTCCTCGGTCCCCACCACGTTCACCGCGCCGTTGACGACACGGACCTGGAGGCGCGTCACGGGCCCGGTCGGCGTGAGTTTCGTCGGCTCGGTGACGGACCACTCTGTCATGGTGCTGACCTCCCGTATCGGCAACGCAACATATCGCGTCTCTCTCCATACACGATATATCGCGGCAGGGGGAAGTCAACCCTGACTCTCCCCTGACAGGGTCGTCGCAATCTCCCTCTTACGCGGACAAACTGACCTAGCGTAGGGCGCATGAACGCGACCTCCCGACCGAGCCCCGCCGGGGCGCTGCTGCTCTGCCGTGCCGCACCCCCGCTGGTCAGGCCGCCGGCCCCCCTCCTCGGGGAACACGCGCTGCTGGCCCCCGCCGGGACGGACTGGAGCGTCCTCGTACCCGAGGGCACCCCCTGGCTCCACGGCGGGGAACCCGTCGAACGCGTCGTCAGCGGCTGGGCCACCGCCCTCGCGGTCGCCGCCACCTGGCCCGTCCTCGCGCTCTGGTGGGACGGCGAGCGCGCCG
>NZ_JAPSIW010000805.1 GCF_031178505.1 Streptomyces sp.
CCCGCCGCGCAAGCGGCGGGCCGGGGGACTGGAGCGTCAGCCCCGGGCGAGCTGGGCGAGGTGGGCGCGCTTGTCGTGCAGGGTGAACACGGCCTCCAGCAGGGCCTGGGCGACTGCCTCGGTGGCGGCTGCGGCGAGGTGGCCGTGCAGGGTCTCCAGCGCGGCGGCGAGCTGGGCGTCGTCGTCGGCGAGGGTGCAGGCGGTGAAGTCCAGGCAGGCCGGGACGGTCAGCGGGCGGCGGTCCAGGGCGTGCGTGACGTACTGCCCGAACTGCTCCGGGAAGCCGGTGCGCGGGGCGTCGGCGGCGGCGGTCTCCGCGTCGGCGAGGGCAAGCCAGGCACTGTCGGGGATGCTGTCCGGGCGGGTCGGCTCCTCCTCGTAGAACGACAGGGCGACGGTGTCGAGCAGGTCGGCGATGACGAGCAGTGCGCGGCCCTCCCACGCGGAGGCGACCAGGGTGCGGCGGCGGGCGATGTCGGCCAGCATGGCGGCCCGGGCGGCGGCGGCGCGGGCCGGTTCGGTGGGCTCGAAGGTGGTCATGTGGGGGCCCCTTCCAGGGGGTTGAGGTTCATCGGTGCACCCCGGGCGGCGCGGGATTCCCGCCCCGCCGGCGCCCGGGCGGTGTGGCCGGTGCCGCCGGGCCCGGGGAGGTCCGGGCCCGGCGGGCGACGGGCTACTTGTGGTAGGCGGGGATCAGCGCGCGGACCTTGTCCTCGCCGATGCATCCGCCTTCGTGGCGGTGGGCGGACGGCGGGTTGCCGTTGCGCCCGCGGTGGTGGCTCCAGTAGCGGACGCCGGACCAGCCGCACAGCTCGCACAGCAGGTACCAGGGGTTGTCCGACCCCGGGAAGCCGTGGAGCACGGCCCGCCAGCGGTGCTCGGTCAGACCGGCGAACGCGGTCTTCGCGCCCGCGATGTTGCGATCGCTGGCGGGCATCCGCGGGTGCAGCAGGGGCACCGGGCCGTTCAGCGGCTGGGGCGCCTCGGCGAGCAGCAGGTCCAGCGCGACGGCCGTGACGCGACCGGCGGCGTACTCCTCGGCGAGGTACGCGGCGGCCAGGTCGATGCCCTTGGTGCCCTTGGGCGGGCGGCGGAGGTTGTGCTCGCCCTCGCTGGTGACGACCAGCCAGTCACGGTGCCAGCGGTAGGCCTGCCCGATGACCCGGTCCTCTCCGATGATCACGGGGTAGCGGCACTCGATGTCCGGCTCTCCGATGCGGGTCTTCAGGGTGGTGGCGCTCATGCTCGTGCTCCTTGTTGAGGTTCTTCGGTGGGTCCGGGCCTGGTGGGGGAGCGGGATTCCCGCCCCGCTCCCCCACCCCCGGCGGGGGCCTTACGGGCGGCAGTCGGCCGCGGAGTGGGCGGTGCAGCCGTCAGGGCAGGCGTGGACGCGCTCGTTCTTCACGAGAGTCCGGACGGCGGTGGCGCCCTGGGCGCGGCGTTCGATGCCGCCGTTGCCGTGGATCAGCTCGGCGCGCAGCACCCTTCCGCTGGCCTTGCCGACCTGGATCGTGCCGAAGGTGCCGTGCTTGCCGCCCGCGTTGAGGGTGATCCGGCGGACGCCTCGGTAGGTACCGCCGTCGGCCGCGCGCAGTCCCTTGCTCTCGGCAAGGCGGATGATGCCGACGGTGTACGGCGTGAGGCCGGTGAGGTCGAGCGCTGCGGGTTCGACGGTCGGCGCAGGCTCGGCGGCCTGGCTGCACGGGCGGGCAGCGTCGGCGGCCACGACCTCGGCCAGGCGGGCGTGCTTCCAGTGCAGGGCGAACGCGGCCTTGAGGTAGCCCACCGTCACGCCGTCCCTGGACAGGGGCGTCAGCCGCAGGTGGCCGTGGATCGCGTGGAGCCGGGCAAACAGGTCCCCCTCCTGTGCGATCAGCGCGGGCCCGGCGCCCCCGCTGGGAAGCAGCGACGGGGGAAGGTCGACGTCGTTGCCGAACACGGGGGCGGTGACGTACTGCGTGAACCGGGGCGGGAAGCCGATCGCGGGGTTGGCGGCGGCGATGGTGTCGGCCGTGCGGAGCGCGTGCGAGGCGTCCCAGTCGATCGTGTTCGTGATCACGACGCCGTTCCAGGTGCCGGGTTCGGCGGTCTCCAGCGAGAGCGCTGCGGAGTCCAGCAGGGCGGCGATCTCCAGCAGGGCGGCGCGTCCGTCGGCGTTCAGGACGGGCGCGGGGTTCGCGCAGCGGGTGCGGGCGATGGCGGCGATGGTGCGGGCGCGGTGGGCCGCAGCGCGGGCGTGAGGTGTGGCGTTCATGGTCGTGCTCCTTGTTGAGGTGGTTCGGTGGCCGGGCCCTGCGAGCGGGCGGGGATTCCCGCCCCCGCCCGCTCGCGGGGTGTGATGACCGGTCAGAGCTGCTCGGCGGCGGCGAGCTGCATCTGGAAGATTTGCCAGTCCGGGCCGCCCTTGGCGTGGACGAGACCGGCGTACAGCAGCACCGCCTCGTCGCCGGTGAGGGCGCGGACGCCGCGCTCGGCGAGGAAGGCGTCGATGGCCCCCAGCGGCTCGTCGGCGTAACGGAAGTTGTCCGTCAGGCCGTGGATGCCGCTGGGCTCGCCGTCCTTCCAGAGCTGGACGGAGAAGGTCCGCAGCACCCGGTCGTAGACCGGCCGCAGCTCGGCGTTGACCGGCTCGATCGCCTCAAGGTCGATGATCGGCAGGCGGGTGATGTTGGTGAGGTCCAGCATGGACGTGGCCTTTCGTTGAGGCTTCTCGGTGTGGGCCGGGGCCCGGTGCCGGGAGGGGATTCCCGCCCCCTCCGACGTAGACAATACTCTCAAGTTTTGGGCGGTAGGTCAACTCTCGACACGCAGAAAACCGCAGGTCAGAAGCCTTTTTGTGAAGAGAATTCCGGAGGCAATTCCGGCACCCCGACGGGCCGGAATTCCCCCCGGCGGAACGCCGCACGACGGGCCGGTCGGGGGGTTCCCTCCGCGGCGGGGCAGGCGCAGCCGACCGCGGGCCGTGTCGGGGTGCCAGGCTCGCCGAAGGCGACCGCGTAGCGGCTTGGCCTGGCGGCCCGGCGCGGGCTGTGGTCCCCTCCGGGGGCCCCGTCGCGGAGGGGA
>NZ_JAPSIW010000806.1 GCF_031178505.1 Streptomyces sp.
CCTTCGAGGCGAAGGTCAAGGCGGACGGCGGGCGCGAACTGCTGCGCCTGCTCGGCGTGGAGGACCCCGGCGCCGTCTCCGTACCGGATCTGGCGGCGTCCGGGCCGCAGGGGCGGGCGGCCCGGACGGCGCTCGCGCTGCGGGAGGCGACCGCCGCCGGCGGCTGGTCGCTGCTCGACCACCCGATGCTGGTCCTGGAGGTGGCCGGCTCGCCCGTGTACCTGGAGCCCGACGCGGTGCTGGTCCATCCCGACGGGCGGTGGACGGTCGTGGAGATCAAGTCCTTCCCGATGATCGACGGCGCGGCCGACGCGGCGAAGGTGGGCGCCGCCGCCCGCCAGGCCGCCGTGTACGTGCTGGCCCTGGAGCGGACGGCGGCGGTGACCGAGGGCGCGGAGGTGGCGCACACGGTGCTGCTGGTCTGCCCCCGGGACTTCTCCAACGTGCCCACGGCCTCCCGGGTCGACGTCCGCAAGCAGCGGGCGGTCACCCGCCGCCAGCTGGCCCGGCTGACCCGCATCGAGGAGATCGCGGACGCCCTGCCGGAGGGGACGGGCTTCGATGTGACGGAGCGTTCGGCGGCGGAACTCGCCGAGGCGGTGGAGTGCGTGCCCCACGCCTACGCCCCGGAGTGCCTGTCCGCGTGCGAGCTGGCCTTCCACTGCCGGGCGCGCGCCCGGCAGGCGGGCGCCGTGGAGACCCTGGGCCGTTCGGTACGGGGCGAGCTCGGCGGCCTGACCACGGTCGGCGCCGTGCTGGCGGCGGCGCGCGGTGAGGAGGGCGACCCCGGGGATCCCGCGGTGGCGGCCCTGCGCCGCGCCCGGGCCCTGCGCGACGAGGCCCTCGCGGGGACGGGGGCCGCCGCATGTCGCTGATCGCCACCCTGGCCCGGCTGGAGGCGGTGGAGTCCGGGCGGGCGCAGCCCCTGGCCACCGTCCGGCACCGGCACCTGTCCGACCGGCCGCTCGTCCTCGTCCCGCTGACCACCGCCGGCGAGGCGGGCGCCCCGCTCGGGGCCCTAGTCGGCACCGATCCCGAGCGGCCCCGGCTCCTGGTGGTGCCGCAACCCCGGGACCGGGAGCTGCGGTTCGCGTTCCTCGCCGACCTGGCGGAGGAGGTCCTGCCGTACCTCGACGCGTACGCGGACGTCGTGGAGACCGTCGAGCGGAACGAGACGGATCCCGCGACCGGCCGGCGGACCAGGGTCGAGGCCGAGCTGTGCGCGGACGCGCCGCAGCTGATCGTGCCGAGCCGGGCGGGCGTCGAGTACGTACGGCTCCTCGGGCGGTCCACGCGTTTCCGGCGGACGGCCGAGCAGGACCCGGACGCGCCGTTCCCGGCGCCGCCCCGGGTGCCGCTGCTCGGGCGCTGGCTGACCCACTACGGCGAGCGGGCCCGGGTGCCCGGCTCCTCCCTGCTGCTCGCGGCGACCGACCTGCTGAACCGGCACTGGGCGACCGGCCAGTCCTCCCTGGAGGACCAGCACCTGGCCGCGCTGCTCGCCTGGATCGATCCGCCGGAGGGCGAGTCGGGCGCGGAGGCGGCCCTGCGGGCCGAGCTGGGCCGGGACGCGGCCGGCGGGCTCCTGTGCCCGCCGGCCGGGCCGGCCACCGACCCGGCCTTCGACAACCGGCTGCTCGCGCCCGCGATCGAGCGTTACGACCGGGCCCGGCAGGCACTCGGCGCGGCCGAGGACGGCGAGGCGGCCGACAGCGGTCTCGCCGAGCTGCACCGGGCCGAGCGGGAGCTGCGGCGCCTCGTCGCCTCCCAGCTGGAGCCCACGTGGGACGCGGTGTGGCGGGCGCTCGGGCTGCTGCGCGGGCTGCCGGAGGGGCCCCGGGTGGCCGAGCGCTGGACGGGTGACCGCTGGTCCTTCACCGCCCACCGGGACCGGGTCGCCGCGGGTGAGCCGCCCCAGCCGCGCCGGGACAGCGCGGTCGCGGCGGCGGCGAAGCTCGCGGCCCGGGAGCGGGCGCAGGCGCAGCTGGAGGCGCAGGAGGCCCTGGACGATCCGCTGGTCCTGGCCGGGCGCCGGCTCGCGGGCGAGGCGTTCGCCGCCGAGGTGGTGGAGGTGACGATGGCGTGGACGGAGTCGAAGCGGCCGGCGCCGCGTCCGCTGCTCACGGTCCGCACGGACGACCGGCCGCACCTGGCCGAGGGGGTGAAGGTCTTCCGTTCCCTGGAGGGCAAGCCGCAGGCGGCGGAGTTCGTCCGGTACGAGGAGGACGGGGCGCTGGTGCTGCGGCTGCTCGACCGGATGGGCCGGTCGAAGGAGCCGGCCGAGGGCTCGGTGCCGGAGAAGGGGGAGCTGCTGGCCTGGACCCTGTTCGAGCACGACCAGCGGGTGGGGCCGCGGCTGCCGGACCCGGACGAGACGCCCTGGACGCACGGCGGGCCGCCCGCCGGTGCCGACACCGCCGAACTGCCCGACGCCCTGACCCCCGAGGACCTGCTGTGACCCTGTTCGATCCCGGCGCCGAGGCGGCGCGGGCGACGTCCGCGATCCTGGCCGACACCCTGCACGGCACCTCCCGGGGTGTGGTGGTCGACTCCCCGCCGGGCGCCGGCAAGTCGACCCTGGTGGTGCGGGCGGCCCTGGAGCTGGCGGCCGCCGGACGGCCGCTGATGGTGGTGGCCCAGACGAACGCCCAGGTGGACGACCTGGTGCTGCGGCTCGCCGAGAAGCAGCCGGACCTGGAGGTGGGGCGGCTCCACTCGAACGACCGCGACGCGTACGACAAGGCGCTCGACGACCTGCCGCAGGTGCGGAAGTCGGCGAAGCCGGGGGAGCTGACCGGGCTGCCGGTGGTGATCTCGACCGCCGCCAAGTGGGCGCACGTGAAGAACGTGGAGCCGTGGTCGCACGCCATCGTGGACGAGGCGTACCAGATGCGTTCGGACGCGCTGCTCGCGGTGGCGGGTCTCTTCGAGCGGGCGCTGTTCGTCGGCGATCCGGGGCAGCTGGACCCGTTCTCGGTGGTGGGCGCGGACCAGTGGGCGGGGCTCTCGTACGACCCGTCGGCCTCGGCCGTCTCCACCCTGCTCGCGCACAACCCGGAGCT
>NZ_JAPSIW010000005.1 GCF_031178505.1 Streptomyces sp.
GTGGCAGCGGCTCACCGCGGGAGCCTTCGTGGCGGCGTTCGTCCCGCTGCTCGTCTTCTTCGCCCTCCGGCGGCACTTCGCACGGGGACTGCTCGCCGGATCGGTCAAGGGATGAGCCCCGGCCGGCACGAGGGGGAAGGCAGGGCGGTGCCCGGGAGCGCGGCGCTGAGCCGGCCCGGGCTGCGGGGCCGCGAAGCCGAGCTGGAGCGGCTGCGCGCCCTGGTCGACGCGGTGCGCGATGGCGAGGGAGGAGCGATCGCGCTGCTCCTGGGCGAGCCCGGGATCGGGAAGACCGTACTGCTGCAGGAGACCGTCTCGATCGCGCGGGCGCACGGGTTCCACGTCAGCCACGGACGCGCCGAGGAACTGCACGAGCTGGCACCGCTGGCCTCGCTGGCCTCCGGCCTCCTGCACGGCGACCCGCCGCTGCTGTCGAGCACGGATTTCGCGGACCTCGCGGGCCACCACGACCAGCGCGTCTGGCTCGTCGAACGACTGGCCCAGCTGATCGAGGAGCGCTCGGCGGACGCGCCCGTACTGATCGCGGTCGACGACGTCCAATGGGCCGACCCGCTGAGCCGGTTCGCCCTGAGCGTCATGCCGGCACGGCTGCTCAGCTCCCCGGTCCTCTGGCTGCTCACGGGCAGGAACGACCCGGAACTGTACGGGCAGGGGACACGGACGACGACCCTCCCCCTCCGGCCGCTGTCCGGCACGGCCCTGGCCGAGTTGGCACGGGACGTCCTCGGCGGGAACGTGCCGACGCGGATCGCGGAACTCCTCGACGGGGCGGGAGGCAACCCCTTCCTCGCGGCCGAGATGCTCACGGGCGTCGCGGCGTCGGGCGCGGACACGACGGAGCGGCTGATCCTCGGTGTACGCGACCGGCTGGCCGATCTCCGGCCGGACACCCTCCACTTTCTGCGGATCGGCTCGGTCCTCGGCCGCGCGTTCTCGCTCGCGGACGCCGCCGCCCTGTGCGGCCGGCCCGCATCCGGCCTCAGCGCCGAAGTGGGCGAGGCGATCACGGCAGCCCTCCTCCACGACGACGGCGAACGTCTCCTGTTCCGCCACGACCTGCTCCGTCAGGCGGTGTACGCCGATCTCGTCCCCTCCGTACGCCGGGCGCTGCACCGCGAGGCCGCGAGCCGGCTCGTCGCGGCGGGCCGGAGCTCGACCGACGCGGTCCCGCATCTGCTGAAGAGCGCCGAACCCGGCGACCGGGAGGCGATCGCGCTGCTCGGCACGGCTGCCGCGGACGTGATCGCCGTGATGCCCGACCTCGCGGCCGACCTGGCCGTACGTGCCCTGGAACTCGTACCGCCCCATGCGCCCATGGTCTTCGACGTGGGGGAACGGGCCGTCGTCGCGCTGACCCGCGCGGGCCGGTACATCCAGGCACGGGACACCGGGGACATGCTGCTCGCCCGGCAGCCGCCCCTGGACGTCTTCGCCCGCCTGCAGTCCGTGCTCGGCGACACGCTGTGGCACCTCGACGACGTCCACGAGCTGACCCGCCGCTCGACGGCGGCGCTGGCAGCCGTCACCGACCCGGTGATCCGCGCCCGGCTCACCGCCCGGCAGGCCCTCGCCCGGTCCCGCGGGCGCGACCTCGGGGCCGCTCGCGAGACCGGCGAACGGGCGCTCGCCGAGGCGAAGCGGTCCGGCGACAGGGAGGCCCGTGTCCTCGCGCTGTGGGGTCTCGGCGAGATCGCCCTCAACGCGGGCGACTGCGCCGCCGCCGCGGAACACCACACGGCGCTGAGCGTGTTCGACACGGCCTTCCTGCCCGAGGAGGCCGTCGCCCGCATCCACCTGGACGACTTCGACACCGTACGGCGACTGCTCCGGACGGCGGGCGACGCGCCCCTGCGCCCCGCCATGCTGATCTGGGCGCAGGGAACCCTGAACATGGGGCTCGGCCGGCTCGACGACGCGGACGCCGACTTCGTCACCGCCGAGCGGCTCGAAGTGGACCTCCACGTGCCCGGCAACCTGGTCAACATCCGCGTCAACCGCGGCATCCTCGCGATGCTGCGCGGCGACCGCGAAGCCGCGTTGGAACACCTGGACGTCGTGCGGGCGGCCGTGGCCGAGCGGCCGAACACGGGCAACCACGCCACGCACCAGTACTTCGAGGCCGTCGTCGCCGAAGCCGGAGGCGACCACGCGGCGGCGGCCGAACTGGTCCGGTCCGTGCAGCGCGACCATCCCTTCTTCCGCTGGCGGCTCCTGCGCCCCCATGTCATCCAGGCCGTGCGGATCGCCCTGCGCGGCGGGGACCGGGAGCTGGCCGAGGGCCTCGCGGCCCAGGCGGCGGAGCACGCCGTCCGCAACCCTTCCGTGCCGACCGCACAGGGGACGGCCGCCCACGTGGCCGGCCTGGTGAACGCCGACCACGGGCTCCTGGAGCGGTCGGTCCGCGTGCTGCTCACCGGCCCTAGGCCGCTGCCCCTCGCCGCCGCTTCCGCCGACCTCGGGCGCGCGCTTCTCGCGGCCGGCGACTCCGCTGCGGCACCCGCCCTGACCAGGGCGCACGACCTCTACGCCCGGGCGGGGGCCGACGCCGAGGCAGAGCGGGTGCGGGCCGACCTAAAGCGGGCCACGAGCCACTCCGGCCGACGCACCGGAGGCCCCCGGCCGCGCCTCGGCCAGGGCTGGGAGGCGCTCACGGCCTCGGAACGCAAGGTGGCCCGGCTGATCGCAGCAGGCCACACCAACCGGTCGGCCGCGGAGGTCCTCGTCGTCTCGCCGCACACGGTCAACACCCATCTGGCGTCGATCTTCCGCAAGCTCTCGGTGCGCTCGCGGGTCCACCTGGCCCGGCTCGTGCTCGCGGAGGACGACGCCGGAACAGACACCGGCGGCTGAGTGACCTCGGCGTCCCCGTGCAAGGTGTGGTGCGCGGTACGGCAACAGGAGGTGCGGGAGCGGTCCTAGCGTGACGGGCATGCCGCGCCGCTCCGACGCGCGGACCAGCCGACCCGAAACGAGGAGACATCCCCATGCCGTACATCACCGTGGGCCAGGAGAACACCAACCCCGTCGAGCTGTACTTCGAGGACCAGGGCGCCGGTCAACCCGTTGTCCTCATCCACGGCTTCCCTCTCGACGGCCACTCCTGGGAGCGCCAGAGCGCCGCGCTCCTCGACGCCGGCTACCGCGTGATCACGTACGACCGCCGCGGTTTCGGGCAGTCCTCCCAGCCGACCACCGGCTACGACTACGACACCTTCGCCGGCGACCTGAACACCGTCCTTGAGACCCTCGACCTGAAGGACGCCGTCCTGGTCGGGTTCTCCATGGGCACCGGCGAGGTCGCCCGCTATGTGTCCACGTACGGCTCCGGCCGCGTCGCCAAGGTCGCCTTCCTCGCCTCGCTCGAACCCTGCCTGCTGAAGAGCGACGACAACCCCGACGGCGTCGCCCCGAAGGAGTTCTTCGACGGCATCGTCGCCGCCGTGAAGGCTGACCGCTACGCCTACTACACGGCCTTCTTCAACGACTTCTACAACCTCGACGAGAACCTCGGCTCCCGCATCAGCGAGGAAGCGGTCCGCCACAGCTGGAACACCGCGGCCCGCGGCGGCTCCTTCGCCGCGTCCGCCGCGCCGGCGACCTGGTACACCGACTTCCGCGCCGACATCCCCGCCGTGGACGTGCCCGCCCTGATCCTGCACGGCACGGCCGACCGCGTCCTGCCGGCCGAGGGCACCGCGCGCCCGTTCCACAAGGCGCTCCCGTCGGCCGAGTACGTCGAGATCGAGGGCGCCCCGCACGGTCTGCTGTGGACCCACGCGGAGGAGGTCAACACCGCCCTCCTCGCTTTCCTGGCGAACTGACGCCCCCGTTGAGACGAACCCAGGAGAGCAGACACCCCATGCAGTTCGGCATCTTCACCGTCGGTGACGTGACCATCGACCCCACCGACGGTCGCACCCCGTCGGAACACGAGCGCATCAAGGCGATGGTCGCCATCGCCCTCAAGGCGGAGGAGGTCGGCCTCGACGTCTTCGCGACGGGCGAGCACCACAACCCGCCGTTCGTCCCGTCGTCGCCGACGACCATGCTCGGCCACATCGCCGCCCGCACCGAGAAACTGATCCTTTCCACGTCCACGACGCTGATCACCACCAACGACCCGGTGAAGATCGCCGAGGACTACGCGATGCTCCAGCACCTGGCCGACGGCCGGGTCGACCTCATGCTGGGGCGTGGCAACACCGGTCCGGTCTACCCGTGGTTCGGACAGGACATCCGCCGGGGCCTCGACCTCGCCAAGGAGAACTACGCGCTGCTGCGCCGGCTGTGGCGCGAGGACGTCGTGGACTGGGAGGGCACGTTCCGTACGCCGCTCCAGTCCTTCACGTCGACACCCCGGCCCCTGGACGGCGTCCCGCCCTTCGTCTGGCACGGATCCATCAGGTCCCCCGAGATGGCGGAGCAGGCCGCCTTCTACGGCGACGGCTTCTTCCACAACAACATCTTCTGGCCGGCCGACCACACCAGGCGCATGGTGCAGCTCTACCGGCGCCGGTTCGCGCACCACGGCCACGGCCGGCATCAGGACGCCGTCGTCGGCCTAGGCGGACAGGTCTTCATGCGCAAGAACTCCCAGGACGCCGTGAACGAGTTCCGTCCCTACTTCGACAACGCTCCCGTGTACGGTCACGGCCCGTCGCTGGAGGACTTCACCGAGCAGACCCCGCTGACGGTGGGCTCTCCCCAGCAGGTCATCGAGCGGACCCTGTCGTTCCGGGAGAGCGTCGGCGACTATCAGCGCCAGCTGTTCCTGATGGACCACGCGGGCCTGCCCCTGAAGACCGTCCTCGAACAGCTGGACATCCTCGGCGAAGAGGTCGTGCCCGTGCTGCGGAGGGAATTCGCCGAGGGCCGGCCGGCCGAAGTGCCGGCGGCTCCCACACACGCGTCACTGCGAGCCGTCCAGGAGGTGTCCGCCGCATGAAGCTGACCGTCGTCTCCGCGGGGCTGAGCACCCCCTCCTCCACCCGCCTGCTCGCGGACCGACTGGCCGAGGCGGCCCGCGACGAACTCGCCGCCCGGGGGCAGGCGCCGTCGACCGACGTCGTGGAGTTGCGGGAACTGGCCGGCGACATCGCCGACCACCTCGTGACCGGTTTTCCGCCGCCGCGGCTGAGCGCCGCGATCGACACGGTGACGACGGCCGACGGCCTGATCGTGGTGACCCCCGTGTTCGCGGCTTCCTACAGCGGTCTCTTCAAGTCCTTCTTCGACGTGATCGATCCGGACGCCCTCTCCGGGAAGCCGGTCCTGACCGCGGCGACGGGCGGCACCGCCCGCCACTCCCTGGTCCTCGAGCACGCCGTGCGCCCGCTCTTCGCCTATCTCCGCGCCGTGGTCGTGCCCACCGCCGTGTTCGCGGCCTCCGAGGACTGGGGCTCGGGCGGAGACGAGTACACCCACGGCCTGTCCGGCCGCGTCCACCGGGCGGGCGACGAGCTCGCCACGCTCATGGCGGCGCGCCCGGCCGGCGCGGAGCCCGAGGACGACGTCACCGTGCTCGAAAGGCAACTCGCCGACCTGCGCTTGGACTGAGACGGGCCCTTGGCCGGGTGCCGGGCCACGGCGCCAGTGGTGGGCTTGCATGGTTCATACTGTTCCGCCGTATGAGCGTGAACCGAGTGAGGACGAGGACCGTGCCCGGCGACCTCGAGCGTGTACGGGCTCCCCTCCACGGCAGGGACGCCGAACTGGCGTTCATCGAGGCGCGGCTCGACGCGCTCGACCGGGGCGAAGGCGGGATCATCCGCGTCGAGGGCCCCGTCGGCATCGGCAGGTCCAGGGTCCTCGCGGAGGCCGCGGCAGCCGCGCGGCGGCGCGGAACGAGGGTGTTCGAGGGAGCGGCGGCCCCCGGCGAACCGTTCGTGCCGCTCGGCCCGCTCCTCGACGGTCTGCTCTCCGGCGAGGAACCGCTGTCGGGCGCCGTCCGCCTCAGGGACCTCGCCACGACACCCGGCCGGCGCTTCTGGCTGCTCCAGGAACTGGGGGACCGCTTGAGGGAGACGGCCCGGAACGGCCCCCTGCTCGTCGTCCTCGACGACCTCCAGTGGTGCGACGACCTGACCCTTCTCACCTTCAACACCCTCGCGGCCGGACTCTCCTCGCACGCCATCCTGTGGCTGGTCGCCGTGCGCGGTGGCAGCGTGCCGTCGGGAGTGCGCACGACCCTGGACAGGATCCGGCGGGCGGGCGCACACGAGCTGGCGCTGGGAACGCTCGACGAGCGGGCGGCCGCGGGGATCACCGAGGACGTCCTCGGCGCCGCTCCCGGCCCGGACGTCCTCCGCGTCGTCCGCCGCGCCGAAGGGGTCCCGCAGCTGCTGGTCGAGCTGCTCGGCCCGCTGCGGGAGGTGGTGACGATCGAGAACGGCACGGCCAGGCTGTCGGCCGGACCCCCCGCCCCACGGGAGCTCCCCTCGGTCGTGCGCCGCCTCGACCAGCTGTCCGACGAGGCACGGGAGCTGGTCGAGGCGGTGGCAGCCGTGGGCGGCCCGGTCACCATCGCGCTGCTGGCCGACCTGCTCGGCAGGTCCTCGGCGGGGCTCATCACCGCGGTGCGGGAATCCCTCGATGCCGATCTGCTCGCCGAAGACGGCGACCACCTAGCCTTCCGCCACGACCTGATCCGCGAGGCCGTGGAAGTCGGCCTCCCCCTGGCCCTGCGAAGAACCGGGCACGACCGGGCCGCCGAGCCGCCGCCGGAGAGCGTGGCCTTCCCTGTCGGGCGTCCCGGGCCGTCGGCCGGAAGAGCGGGGCCGGAAGACGCGACGGAGGCCTGCCGGCTGCGCACCGAGGCGGCGGAACTCGCGGCCACCGCTCCGGGACGTGCCGCGGAACGGAGCCTCAAGGCCCTCGAACTCACCACCGCGGACGCCCCGGAGCGACCGCGGATCGTCGCCGAGACGATCCCGCTGCTCTGGCAGACGGGCCGGGCCGCCCCAGCGCGTGAGTTGGGAGCCGCCACACTGGCGGCCGGCGGTCTCGGACCGGAGGACGAGGCGCGCATACGCCTCGCCCTGGCACGCCTCGCCGTACCGTTCGACTTCTCCGAGGCGATCCGGCAGGCTCGGGCGGGGGCGGCCTTGCCCGGGACCCCCGTGGACGTCAGGGGACGGCTGCTCGCCATGCTCGCCGTGGGCCTGTCGATGTCGGGCGAGCACGCGGCGGCCGAGCAGGCCGCCGCGCAGGCGTGGGAGACCGCGGCGGCAGCGGGGGACCGGTCCGCCGAGGCCACGCTGACGACGGTCCGCTCGGCCGCGAGTTTCCACCACATGGACTTGACCGAGGCGTTCCGGCAGGCCGAGCGGGCCGCCGCGCTGGCCGACGCCCTGGGCGTAAGCACCTCGCTGTGGGTCCCCGAGGCCTTGTGGCACGCTCTCCTGTCGAACACCACCGGACGCTCGGCGCAGGCGCTCGCCGCCGCGGAGGATGGCATCCGGATCACCGGGGAGCAGGGCCGGACGGCGGCCACCCGTATGTGGCTCATGACCCGTTCCCGCATCCTTCTGGAGGCCGGACGGCTGGCGGACGCCCGGGCGGACGCCGAAGCCGCGTCCGCGACGGCCGACGATCCCGGCCCCGGCAACCTCGCCGATGTCACGCTCCGGTACGTGATGATGCGCGTCGCCCTCCACACCGGCGACCGGGGGACCGCACGGGTGTACGCGGCGCAGGCGCGGCGCATGCGGAGCGACGACGCGCCCGTCGTCCGGCACTTCGGCTCCTGGATGCTGGCGCTGATGGCCGACTTCGAAGGCCGGCCCGACCGTGCCATGGCCGAACTCGACGAGACGATGACGTCACCCGCCGCGGACCGACCGGCCTACGCCGGCCTGGTCGACCCCGCCGACGCCCCGGTCCTCGTCCGCCTTGCGCTGCGTGCCGGCGCGCACGAACGGGCCGCGCAGGCAGTGACCCTGGCCGAGCGCATGGCCGCGCTCAACCCCGGCCTCACGCTGCTCGCCGCCACCGCCGCGCACGCCCGCGGGCTCCTGGACAACGACCTCGCCCCTCTCGTACGCGCCGTCCGGCTGTACGAGGACTGCCCCCGGCCGTTGGCCCGGGCGTCGGCACTGGAGGACGCCGGACGCAAGCTGGCGGCCACCCGCAGGTCCGAAGCGGTGCCGTACTTCGAGGCGGCCCTCGCGCTCTACGCGCGAGCGGGCGCCGAGCGGGACGTCGCACGCGTCCGCCGGCGCCTTCGGGCGGCCGGTGTCCGCCGCCGGCCCTCGACGGCCGGGCTCTCCGGCACGTGGCCCGAGCTGACAGCCGCGGAGATACGGGTGGTACGGCTCGTGGTCCGCGGGCTGACCAACCAACAGGTGGCCGAGCACCTCTCCCTCTCGCCGCACACGGTGGGTTCGCACCTGCGCCGGGCCTTCACCAAGCTCGACATCACCTCGCGCGTGGCGCTGACCCGGCTTGTGAAGAAGCGTGACAGCGGAGAGTAGTCGCTTCGTATCCCCTGCGGGCGTCATGACAATGCACGATTCGTGTGATGTGCCGACGCCGTCGCTTTCCTCAGACTGGTCAAGAGCCGCGGACATGGAGTAGCCCGCGGGGAACGTTGGTCGAGAGAGGAACAGCACATGACCGCAAGGCTCCAGCGAGCCCGCCCGGGAAGCCCTGAGCTCCAGGCGCTCGTCGACGAGCTCGCGGAACGGCTCGGCCGGTCCGTCGCCGTCGACGACCCGCTGGTCCGCATGGTCTGCACGAGCCGCCACTTCGGCGACGAGGACCGGGTCCGCATCGGCACCCTGTTGCAGGGCCGCGCCGACAACGCGGCCATCCGGTACGTCCTCGCCCAGGGCGTGACCCAGTGGTCCCGGGCCGGATTCATCGACGGCCGCGACGACCTCGGACTGCTGCCCCGCTACGTGGTGCCCCTGCGCGAGCGCGGGCATCTCCTCGGACTGCTCATGGTGGTCGTGCCCGAAAAGACGCTCACGGAGGACGAGACACGTGCCATCGCCCGATCCGCGGACGCCATGGCTGCCCAGATGCACGGAGAGCACATCGCCGGCGACACCCGGAAGGCCGACGAGCGGGACCTCGTCCTCGAACTCGTCGGCACCGACGCCGCCGCCCGTACCACCGCACGGCGGCGGGGCAAGGAGCTCGGACTGCTCGGAGCGGCCGAGCACGTCATGGTCACCATCGTCCGGCTGAGCTGCGCGACGGAGCTCGTGCGGCAGTGCGAGGCGGCCCTGTGGGGAGCTCTGGAGGGGTTCCGGCAGACGCGTTCGGCCCAGGGCCTCATCGCGGTCGACAAGGAGCGGGCGACACTGCTCCAGCTGCGCGACCACCCACCCGGCCAGGACGAGGTCACCGCTCAGTCCGCCCGCATTCTGGACGAACTCCGCACCTTCCTCGGCCCCTCGGCGGACGCCGTGATCGGCGTCGGCGGCCGGCACGCCGGCCTGGACGACGCCTGGACGTCGTACGAGCAGGCGCTCGTGGCGGCACGCGCGGCGCGCCGGCTGCCCACCCTGAAGAGCGCCGGTGACTGGGAGCTGCTCGGGGAGTTCGCGGTGCTGCTCCAGCTCCCCGAGCACGCCTTGAACGCTTCCTTGATCCCGAAGCCGCTCCGTGTCCTGAGTGGCACTCATGGCGGCGACCGCCTGCGGGACACCCTGCGCTGCTTCCTCGAACACGCGGGATCGATACCCCGGACCGCGGACGCGCTGGGAATCCATCGCACCTCGCTCTACTACCGCCTGCGCCAGATCCAGGAGATCACCGGACTCGACCTCGACGAAGGCGCCCACCGGCTCACGCTGCACTTCGGCCTCAGGATCGAGGAACTCCTCGCCCCGGGCGCCGACGGGGCGGTCTGACCACGGACGCGCTCCGGCGACGCGGCTTCGACAAAGCGAGAAGGATTCACGCCTCGATTCCTACAGCTCGCGGTGGTGCGGGCGGCCTGCCCCATTCGATGATGTGCGAGACGGGCGGTACCGATGTGCCGCCTCTGACCAGGGGAGAGGTCATGAAGGAACTGATCACGACGGACGGCGCACGGCTCGCGTACCAGGACACCGGCGGCGCGGGCGTCCCGCTGGTGATGCTGCACGGCTGGGGGCAGACGCAGGCGATGTTCCGCCACCAGGTCGAGGGGCTGGCGCCCGGCCGCCGCGTCGTCACCGTCGACCTTCGCGGCCACGGGAAGTCCGGCAAGCCGCGGCACGGCTACCGCATCGCCCGGCTCTCCCGTGATGTGTCCGAACTCGTCGAACATCTCGGTCTCGACCGTTTCGACGCCCTGGGCTGGTCCATGGGTGTCTCGGTGTGGTGGAGCTTCGTCGACCAGTGCGGGACCGGACGGATCCGGCGCTTCGTCGCCGTCGACCAGCCCGCGGCGGTCGCCGCCGTGCCCTGGACGACCGAGCGGGAACAGCGGGACTCCGGTGCCATCTTCGATGTGTCGGGGTTGTTGTACCTGTGCGCGTCCCTCGCGGGGGCGGAGGGCGACACGGTCCGCGCCGAATTCGTGCGCGGCATGTTCTCCGGCGAGCCCGACCCCGAGGTGCTCGCCTTCGTCGACGAGGAGATCCGGTCGACACCCGCCTACGCGGGCGTACCGCTGCTGTTCGACCACTGCGCGCAGGACTGGCGCGACGTGCTTCCCCGGATCGACGTGCCGACTCTGGTGATCGGATGCGAGGGAAGCCATGTGCACCCCGATTCCCAGCGCTTCGTCGCCGAGCGGATTCCCGGCGCACGCCTGCACGTCTTCACCACCGACGTGGCGAGCTCGCACTTCCCCTTCCTGGAGAACCCGCCGGCCTTCAATGCCGTGCTGGAGAAGTTCCTGGCTGAGGAGACGGCGAACGGGGTGTGATTCCGCCCTTCGCCCGCACGCGCCACGCACCTACGGCTAGGACCCCCATGACCCTCACACTGATGTCTCGTGTGCCCGAACGGACGCCCCGACAAGCGCCCGATCCCGCCTCGCCCTCCCCCCGCTCGGGGTGGCTGGTCCAGATGCTCTCCGAGATGCCGGAGACGAACGACCGGAACCATGTCTACCTCGGCGTCCATGTCCGAGGGCCCGTCACCGTAGTCCACGGGCGTACCGAGACCCTGCTGGAGCCGAACGACCTGGTCTTCTGCGACCCGGTGCGACAGCACCTGCTGCGGTTCGGCGAGGACTGCCGGATGATCTTCTTCCGGGTGCCCCGCTGCTATCTGGGCGTCACGGAGCCGGAACTGAACCGGGTGCTCGGTGTACCCGTACGCGGCGGGGAGGGGATCGGGGCGCTGGCGTCCGACTTCCTGACCGCGCTCGCCGCCAAGGCCGAGTTCCGCCGGTCCACGATCGGCGACCGGCGTGCCCGGACGGCCGTGCACCTCCTCTCCGTTCTGGTGATGGAGCTCCTCGAAGCGGACACGACGGGCGAGGCCGAGGACGCCTCCGGGGCCGGCAACGAGATGCTGTCCCGTATCCACGGCTACATCGAAGAACATCTGATGGACCCGGACCTCTCACCGGAGTCGATCGCACGCGCCCACCACATCTCCGTCCGGTACCTGCAGAAACTCTTCCAGAACGACGGCAGCACGGTGAGCCACTGGGTGCGGCGGCGCAGGCTCGAGTTCTGCCGGCTCGAACTGGGACGCTCCAACCGGAGGATCACCATGGCGGCGGTGGCACACCGCTGGGGCTTCAGCAGCCCCTCGCACTTCAGCCGCACGTTCCGCGGGGCCTACGGCATGAGTCCCAGCGAATGGCAGGCGCTGGCGACCTCGGCCTTCACGACACCTGCCGGCGCCCAGGACGAGCGAAGGCTCTGAGGCGTGACGACGCCCCACACCTGGCCCGACACCGAGAAGAGAACTCGCATGACCAACCCCACCGTCGTCCTCGTGCACGGTGCCTTCACCGACGCGACAGGCTGGATAGGCGTCATCTCGGAACTGCGGCACAGCGGTATCGCGGTGATCGCCCCGTCGAATCCGCTCCGGGGCCTGACGTCGGACGCCGCCTACCTCGCCTCCGTCCTGGCTCAGGTCGAAGGCCCCGCCGTACTCGTCGGCCACTCGTACGGCGGTGCGCTGATCACCGTGGCCGGCGCCGCGGAGAACGTGGTGGGGCTCGTATACGTGGCCGCTTACGTGCCCCACGAGGGGGAGAGCCTCGGCCAGCTCCAGGAGGGCTTTCCCGAGTCCCCGCTGACGGCAAGCCTGAAGGCGTGGACCTATCCGCTCCTCGACGGCGACTCCGGAGTAGAGGTCACCATCGAGGAATCGGCCTTTCCCTCCGTGTTCGCGGCGGACGTGCCCGAGAGCGTCGCCGCCGTCCTGGCAGCGGCCCAACGCCCGCTCGCCACGGCCGCCTTCACGGAGACCGCGTCCGCGGCGGCGTGGCGGACCAAACCGTCCTGGGCCCTGGTGACCGGGGCGGACCGCACGATCAGCCCCGAGGTCCAGCGCTTCGGCGCCGCACGGGCCGGCGCCGTAGTCGTCGAACTTCCGGACGCCTCGCACGCCGTCGCCCTCTCTGAGCCCACCCGGGTCGCCGACCTGATCAGGGACGCGGTATGCGCGACGAGCTGACGGCTGAAGCGGTCCGCCCGGCCCCCCTCCGTGATCGGCGAGTGCGGTGCCGACGACACCCCAGCTCCGGGACAAGCTGCCGGTGGTGCGGGCCCGCGGCTGGCGGGCGCTGACCCGCTGGCCCGGCTCCTACCTCCTGGTGGCGCGCAGCGGCAGCCCCCTGGTGGTGATCGGCGATCTGGCCGGGCAGCATCCGGTGTACTACCGCACCGACGGATCCGGCATCTGGTGGGCGACCGCCGCGTCCGCGCTCGCCGCGTGGACGGGACCTCGGTCGACGTGACCGCGCTCGCCGCCCGTCTCGCCTGCGGCCAGCCCGACGTGCTCTCCAGCCGCAGCCTGTTCCGCGAGGTGACGCGGGTGCCGGGTGGGCATCTGCTGCTGCTTGGCCCGGACGGGGCACGCGTCGAGCGCTACGAGCCGACCGCATACGCCGGCGTCGACCTGCATCAGCAGGGCCCGGTAGTGCGGTCGCGCTCACCGAGGCGGTCGCCCCCCGGCTCGACGGCCATGCGGTCAGCGCCGATCTCGCGGGGCTGTACTCCACTACCCGGGCGTGCCTGGCCTCCCAGCGCGGACCGCGCGGCCATCCGCACCCGCGGCGGACAGGTGGACGGCGTCATTTCCCCACAGCCATCACGGGGCTCAGTACGGGTCGAAGGCGTTCGCCGACGCCCGCTGCCGCGCCGGAATCCGCCGGTCCATGGGAGCGGTCGGCACCTCCGCGGACAACGCCGCCGCGGAGTGGTTCCTCGCCTCACTCAAACGGGAGATCCTGCCCGGCCGGCACGGCTGGCCGACCGCAAGAGCCGTCCGGCTCGCCGTCTTCCGCTGGCTCGGCTTCGACAACCACCGGCGCGGGCACTCCACGATCGGCTACCTCGCACCGGTCGCCTTCGAACAGAGATCAATTACGCTGGCCATCACCGCATGACAACCGGTGTCCACGATCAAGGTGGAAGTCCCCCACCGGCCGCCACCCTTCCGCTGCACACACGCAGCGGGGGCGAGACACTGCTGGGGGTGCTCCACCTGCCAGCAGGACCCGGCCCGCACCCTGGGCGGCGGTCAGAGGTCACCATCGTATGGGCCGACCACGCCTACGACGGACCTTTGGTCACCTGGGCCTGCGCAGTCTTGTCACCCCGGCCGATCAAAGGGGCATCCTGCGCCGCCGGAACCAGTCCGGCCAGCTGCGCTTCGTCTACGGTCTCGGCCGGCGATCACGTCTGTCAACAGACGCTCGACCGGGAGCTGGCATAACCGCGGACCTGACCTGCTCACAGCCCCCAGCGCGCGCGGTGCCGGGCCGCGAATTCCTCCGCGTACTGCTGCGGGTACGAGCTCTGGGTGTCCGTAAGTTCGAGGACCTCGTCGTCGGCGACGTAGAAGAGACCACGTCCGATCCTGAACTGGCCGTCGGTGACCGGCGCGTAGACCTGCCATCCGCGGTCCACCCGGTCGGCCACGAGGCCAGCGGCCCGGTAGTCGGGGCTGTCCAGGTCGTGGGCGAGCATGTGACGCCGCACGATCATCCCGACGAGCAGCGCACTCACCCTGTGCGGGCGACCACGGCGATGAACCAGCTCACCGGGGTCACCGAATGCAACCTTGCAGCCCATCCGCGGCCGGACTGCAAGGTCGTCCTGCCCCGTCACGTCGCCGATGAGGCGAGTCGCGCCCTGGACGCGACCAGCCGTATCACGCCGTACCCGAACGGCTCTCCGGCATGGCGTGACTGCCTCACCCGCTTCCTGGAGCGCTACAGCATGGGCACCGTCGCACCGGTGTGTGAGCTCGGCGAACTGGCGTGACGTTCACCGCATCCTCGCCGGGACGGGCCCGTTAACAGACGGCGCGGACGCCACCCTCTGCCTCGGGGCCCCTGCGATAACCTTCGTCCTGCACCTGGCTGCCGACGGCACCGACCGGTACGTCGGCGCACTGCACACCCTCGACGGCGTTGTGGCCTCGCACACTCAGCAGCGCCTCGCCGCCGGCGCACGCACGCATCGATGCGGGCCGCCGGGCGACGTTCGCCGAGTACGACCTCTTCCGAGTCACTTCCCGGATGGCGGGTCGGCCACGCTCCACTGGAACCGAATGGGCTTCACCCTCCGCCAACAAGCTGCCTGGTCCCTTGCGGCGCGGGAGGCCGTCCTCGGCCAATATTCCGATCTGAGAACCGCGCCCCGCCGACGCTAACGCCCCTGGCGACCCGACCAGGACACAGGAGAGAGGGCATGCCATGACCACCCCTTCACAGCCCGGGCCGAGGTCAGGTCGTGCGCGCGGCCCGGCGTCGCGCGGGAGAACCACGAAGGGGTGCCGTCCGGACGTGCGACGACCTGGACGTTCATGACTATCCGTGGCCATGATGAGCATCGACTGAGACGAGGACCACGCCTTGCCGTGATGCATCCCACGCACGGCCCTCAGCGCTCACTGAGTCGGCTGCGGACGCCGCTGCTCGAAGCGGCGGGGACGTGCGGCTCGCCGAGCGCGCTGTGTCTTCGCCATGGCGGGGGCGGCAGCTCGTTGTCCAGCAAGCAGGCCACCCCCTGCCACGGTCGGTCTTTCACACGGCCTTGCCACGGTTGAGGCGGCTGGCAGGCCGTGTTTGCGTTTCCCCTGACGAAGCGATGCCCTAATCCCTGACCTTGAGGAAGCGCATCCGGGTTGCGCCGTTGCTGTCGGTGCCACCGGCCTCGGCGTTGGTGATCTTGCCGCCGGTGAGGACGAACATCAGGTGCAGGCGGACCGTCCGGGGGCCGGAGGCGAGCGTGTACTCGGTCATGATGTGTGTGGTCCCGCCTTGCTGCTCCTGCCTCTCTGCGTTGATCGCCGCGATCTGGGTGTAGCTCGTCAGGAGGGTGTTTGTGGTTTCGTCCCTGAGCCAGCCGACGATGTAGCCGCTGCCACCGGTGGCAGAGCCGAGCGCGTAGCGTACATCGCTGTCGATGTGGTAGACCCCGGCTTCCGGGAGCACGATGTCGGACTCGGGGATCGGCACGTCGTTACCGGCCCGGGCCAGGAGGTTGGCGTGCTGCCGCTCGGAGTTGAGGAACGCGCTCACCGGGGTGAGTCGGGCGCCGACCTTCCACCTTTCGGGGCAGCCGGGCGCCCCGGTGACGTCGATGTCCACCGACCGTTGGATGCTGATGTTACCGCCGGGAGCGATGCCCGTCAGGTCGATCCGCGGCACGAGCAGTCCACCGGTCGTGTTCCGTGCGGCATTGCACGGGGAGGGGTCCAGAGCAGGCGTGTCGGGCGCGTACAGACACCCGTCGCTCCCCCGGGTGAGGGCGTTGCCCCGGTCGGTGGAGACGCACGGAGGGCAGGCGGTGGCGCATCCGTCCTGGCAGGAGGGGACCGGAACGACCGGCGGGACCGGAGCGTAGGGGGTCGAGCCGTCGAGGGTGTCGGTCGTGCAGGTGACTGCGCCCTCACAGTTACGGCAGGTCGTACGGAAGAACAGCCTGCCGCAGCCCGGGGTGGATGCCTGGACGGTGAGGACGAAGCTGTCGACGGTCCACTGCTTGGGGCCGACGTGGCAGGTGTCGTCGTTGCCCGTTTCCAGGTTGAGCTCGACGACGACCTTTCCCGCGAGGACGTCCGCGAGAGGCACGGTGGTCGGTGGGATGACGCCGTTGCCGTCACCGCCCGCCGGCAGATCGGGTGGTCCCAGAAGATCGGTGCGGATCGGGGTCGTGCCGTTCCACAGGGCGAAGCGGCCGTAGAGCTGGCAGGCTGTGTTCCTGCCGTCGTTGTGGACATGGACCGAGGCGCCGATCGTGACGCTGGTGGGTTTGCCGCGCAGGGACGCGGGGTCGATGTGCACGACACCGGCAAGCCAGGTGTGCTGGCCGTTGTGCGTCCCGTCGTCGGCCGGGAACGTGCCCGTGCCGCTGTTCAGAATGGTCTGGGCAACGACAGGGTCCAGGGCGGCACGAGTGTTGGCGATGGTGTAGTACGGCGTCGGGTCGGTGCTGGTCGCAGTAGCTGTGACCCGGTACGCCGCGGAGTCGCGCAGCGGGGTCGTCTCGCAGTGCTCGCATGGCTTGGAGCCGGGACAGGCAACAGGGGAACAGGCCGGCCTGGAGGGCTGGCAGTCGCTGATAGCGGGGGGACAGGCTGGCTTGGGGGGCTGGCAGTCGCTGATGGTGATGGGAGACTGCCCGCAGCCGCATCCGTTCATGGGCCAACTCCTGGTGTGAGGTGGGGCGGTGGCGGTGAGGGGGTGTGCGCCTTGCCGTTGTGACGCGGTCGGGACAGGGGAAGGTGGTGTGCCGGCTCGTCGGCCCGGAACGGATGAAGGTTGAGCTGTGAAAGCCGTAATGAGGGATACCGGCGGATCTGAGCCGGCTGCGTAACCGAGGAGTAGGTCGAAAACCCTCTGGTGGGCTGCTGGCCCGGTCGTGGCTGACATGACGTCGATCGTCATCCAGCTAGGTGTTCCCGCAGCAGCCGGTCATGTCCGTGTGTGGGACAAGAAGGAGCCGTGCCGGCCCCTCGTCGTGATTCTGCTACTGCTACTGCTACCGGTGCTGGGCGAACTGCGTCGAACGCTCCGGGCATTGGGATACCCGACGATCAGTCACCTGTCATTTTTGTCGCTGTGCTTAATGTACTATCCCGTGATCTGTCAGGCGTTACACCGTTAGAGTGAATAATTTAAATGTCTAGTATGACAGTCGCACTTCACCGATCTGATTTGATGTCCATGCAGGGCCGACGGCCTGGGGAGTTGTGGATACGGGGTGGGACGAATGAGCGCACGAGGGTCCTCAACGGGCTGGCCTGACGCAGTAGCTGCTGCGATGCGCCCGCAGGCATGCCGATGAAGTTCGCGCCGTCGTTCGCGCCTACGTCTTCGAAAACCTCGGCGCTCACGATGGCATACTGATCGTCTATGAGACGGAGTTCCTGAAGAAGGGCTGGAGGCTTGGCGGGCGTGGAGCGGCAGTTAGCCTCTTCCAACCTCATCAGGCTGAGACGTGGTGGAGGACCAGGACGGCCTTCATGATGTCGGTGATCCGGTTGGTGCCACAGCGGGGGTTTCCGTAGCAGGCGCCAGCCCTTCAGGGTGCATGGCCGGGCGGCAGTCGACGACCACGGCCGTCCCGTCGTCGCGACGGGCGAACTAGTCCGGCGTGTGCGAGACCGCCCGCCCTTTCGCCGCTGACCAGAACAACCAGAACGGCTGCGAGGAGATGCCCACCACCGCCGGGTCGAAGTCCAGCAGCATGACGTGGTCGCGCTCCAACCAGGAGTCGTACCCGACATGCCCGACCGTCGTCGCCGACCACCACAAGCCCGGCAGGTTGTGCTCCCGGCGGTACGACGCGAAGGCGCGTACGGAAGGGGCGTGCTCGAACGGCACCGCCCGGACCTCCGGCAGGGGGGCGCCTCACACCCGATGGCCGTCAACGAGACGGTGATCGCACTGCTGCGCCCGAAGCCGAACATGGCCAGGGTCGCCGTCGACCCGCCGTATGTCCAGGCCGCCGCCGACGGACCGGACGGGATCGGAACGATCGCCTCGTACTGGACCGAGGTCCCTCTGCCCGCGACCGGCACGTGGAACACGCCGGGCAGGGGCGGCGCCCAGGCCGACCTTGTTCTGACAGCCCCGCAGGACCGGGCGCCGCTGCTGTTCACCGAGGTCGACAACTGCCACGAGACCGCGGAGCAGATCGCCGCCAAGCTGGAGAAGTACGGCCGCTTCTTCCGGCGGAAGGGGAAGGACACCGACGGCCGTGAGCGCCCGATGTGGCGCACCCGCTGGAGCGCTCCGGCCACCTGGGCCGCCGACGCGACGTCCCGCCCCTGCTGCTGGTGTTCAACCGGATCGGCGAGCGCAACCCCAACCGCACCTTCCCGTGCCTGATGGAGGTGACCCGTCACCTGTGGCAGGGGCAGCGGCGGAAGGGCTTCGACGTCTACGACGGATGTATCCCGATCATCGCGACCGGATTGAGGAACCTCAGCGAGCACGGCCCGACCGGGCCGGTGTTCCTCCCCTTTGGCCGCGACCGCATGGAGCCTCTGTGGGAGGCGGTCGGCAACCCCCGCCGTGAGGCCGCCGAAGCTCGCGCCCGGAAAGAGACCGCGCGTGCTCAAAAGGAGTACCAGGCAAAGGTGGAGCGCGCGACGCAGGAGCAGGCGGCGAAGCAGGCAGCCGAACGGGAGGCGCGCCGTCCCGTGTGCGCCGGCTGCGGGGCGAAGTTCACCGACGAATGGTGGAGGACGGCTCAGGCGACGGACCGGGGCACCCCGAAGGACTCCCACCCGCACCTGTGCGACGGCTGCCAACACAAGGCCGCCGCCCTCGCGAGCGCAGTCCCCACGTCCAGCAGGCAGGAGGAGTACCAGGAGCCGCTCCCTGGATGGGCGGAGCGTCGGGAGTTCATGTGCTACCCCCGTCGTCCGCGCTGCACCGAATGGAGAGCGGCGTGTACCGACGAGCGGTGGCAGGCGGTGGAGCGCACCGGCTGGGGCAGCCTTCTCATGGAGGTCCGCCCGACGCTGTGCAGGTACTGCGACCAGCCGTACGTCACCGACGTCCAGCAAGTCTGGGCGGACGAGCCCCGGCACGAAGGGCGGGGCCAGGCCGTGCCAGAACAGAAGGCCGGCGGCACCTGGCTCTCCCCGCTTCCGCGGCTCAAGTCCGGACGGAGACCACGGCCGGGCAGGTCCGTCCTGCCCGGCCGTGGCGGCTACTCCCAGGGTCGTGGTAGCGCGTGCCACAGGGCTCTGAGCCAGTCGGGCGGGTATTTGTCCACCAGCCGGTCGGTGATGGCACGGGCGGCATCCTGGCCTATCGCGGCGGTCAAACCGGCACCCACGGCGGGCTGCTGAGGGGTCAGGCGGCTGGACGGGCGCGGGAACGTTGTCCCGGGTCATGATGCTGCTCCCTTGAGCAGGGGGATCGAGGACAGCGGCCACCTGTGGTGGTGTCGTCCGCGTGAGGGTGGTGCGCGCCTCGCGGTCGGCGGTCCTGCTGCGGCTCTCTGCCTGAGAGCGTCCCTGTGGGGTTTCGGCCCGGCCCGGGGGGTGTTCCGCGTAGCGGCGATCGGCGCGGATGTTGCCCCGGGCGTCTGGCGGGTGAACATCGGTACTGCCTCCGGCGTGAGTTCGACAGGGCGGGCGGGACAGTGACAGGGCTCAGGTGCTTGCGTCTCGTCCTCCTTGGGCACGGCTTCTTCACTCCCTGGAGCCGGAAGCCGGGACCCGGACAGCAGCGGCCGGGAAGAAAGATCCCCGGGGCACGACGAAGGCCCGGACGCGGGTCCGGGCCTTGCTCTGTCGAAAGGGGTCTAGCGTGTCGATTGCCAGTAAGGGAGTCGGTGACCTTCCGTCTACTCGCGCTCCTGCCGGGAGCGGTTGGCGACCCAGTCCGGATCGCGTACGGGCGCCGTCGGCTCTGTGGTGGTGGCCGGGGCGCGCATGATGCGCCAGCTGGTGCGCGGCGCGGTGACGACGTGGACCAGGACGACGACGGCCTGCCGCCCTGCGCCGCCCTGGACCCACGCCCCGGTGGAGTGGCGGACCTGGTCGGCCGCCCAGTCGCCCGCACGCTGCCAGGGGCGCAGCTGTCCGAGCAGATAGCCGGTCGCGAGCGCGGCGGCCGCGCTGACGACGACGGTCATCATCAGGATGACCTGCCGGTCCTCCACTCGCGGACGGCCTGTCGCGGCCCGCGGTATGAGTGGAGCGAGCAACTCCCACTCCCGGTCGGTGAGTTCATGGCGGCGTATCGCCCCACCATGATCCACCAACTAGATGGTTTTTGAAGACGGACCCTAGTCGCGCGCCTGCAGCCCACCTTCGATGAGACAGATCAGCGTGACCGTCATCGGCCTTGCCCGGCCCGCGCCCAGCTTGGGAACGCCGAGCTCCCGGATAAGGCGGCCCGCCCGTTCTCGACGTCGCGGGGGGACGGCCTTGCCGAGCGCGAGCACGGCCAGGACGTCACTGGACGTCCCGCGTCCCACGTGCGTGTCCTCGCTATACAGCGCGCTTCGGAACAACCGGACGGAGTGGGCGGCCCTGCTCTTCCCGCATTTGAAGCGGTCTCCCGATGGCACAACCGTGACTCTGGTTTCAAGAGGGCGGTTCAGGTCGTTGTGATCAGATGTGGTCACTGTCTGCGGAACGGTCTCCTTCGCACACTTCTCCCGCATAGGCTCCTCAAGCGGACGGGTTGTTCCATATCCCCTGTCCGGTGTTTTAGCTGCTCAAGGGATGTTTCCTGTCAGGCTGGACGGCCATGTGCAACAGCCGGTGCGAGGGGAGCGCCCTACCGAACTGGAGGGGGAAATCCACATGCCTGACGTCGATCTCGGACTTGCGACCGACTGGGACGAGGGCGAGACCCACGGCCGCGTCAAGCTGGTGCCGAACCGGGCCTACCCCGGCTCACCGAAGAAGGACGTGGCGATCACCTCGCCGCACAGCGTCGAGATCGAGCTGAACTCGGACTTCTCCAGCTCGCAGGAAGCGGACAAGGTCTACTTCACCACGCACTACGGCAGCACGAAGAAGGTCATCGCCGTGCTCGATTCCAACGGCAACCTGAGCATCGCCGGGAAGCTCCTCACGGACCAGAAGAACCTGCAGTTCTAGTTTTCGTTCCGACGGCGCGCAACGGCCGGGCAGCACGGCGGTGATGCCGTGCAGTCCGGCCTGCTCGCGCTTGAGGGGTACGGCTTCGAGGAGCCGGCCCCGCCGACCCCCGTGCACGGGGGTCGGCGGACACGACGGAGTCACTCAGTTGAGAGCGGTCCGCTGGCTGCGCAGACCGAACGGGTTGGTCTCCATCCGCTCCAGGATGACCAGGTCTCGGACTGTCCGATCAGCGTGTACCGGCCGTGCGAGGCGGGCCTGCTGCCCGGCCCGTGCGTCCCCATCCCCTCCAGGCGGGCGCGGTGCTGCACCACGAACGCCTCCAGGCGCTCGATGTACCCCTCGCGTTTCTCGGCGACGTGCCGCGCTCAGAGCGACGTCCAGGAAGTCACCGCCGTCCGCGTTCTACGGCCGCCAGGATGTCCTTCGCCTCCAGCGGCGGCACCGAGACCGGGGCCGGGACGGGATCTTTTACCGGAGTCTCCTGCGGGGTGGGGGAGGCGGGTTGCTGGAGGTGGACGAGCAGCATGGCGCTGGAGGCGGCGCGCCCGTGCTGCATCCGGGCGCTGGTATCGGCGACGCGCAGAGGTAGAGGGCGACGTCGCGGACGCCGGTGAAGCAACCGTCCTTGAAACGCCCGCCAGAAGTGTCCGGGGCGGCTCTCGGAGCTCCAGGTGCAATCCCCGGCCACCACCCCGGCGTCCGAGGGACAGCGGGTGCAGGGGCCCAGTGTCTTAACGCCGTGGTACTCATCTCCCATGAACCAGTTCCGCGACTTCAACCTCAAGCTGCTCGTCATCGAGGAGCTCATGTACTGCCCCGAGCCGCTCCTCCCGGTCTACGACCTGCCCGCTCGGCTGGCCGAACAGGGGATCGGCGACCCCGCGTCCCATGTCCTGGAGAACAGCTTCCACACCGAGGTGCTGCCCGAGTCCCGGGCCCATTTCGAGGCCCTGGAGATCCCGGCGGAGCTGCTCGCCGACGTCGAAAAACTGTGCTTCGACGCCGGGGCGGAAGTCTTCCGGCACTGCGCTCCCGCCTGGGACGGCGAGGACGACCTGTTCGACGTTCGCTCGCTCGACGACCTCGCCCTGCTGCCCAACCTACAGGAGGTCACCTTCGTAGAGGACGGCGTTCTGGCCGTGCCGAACGCGGCCAAGATCTTCGCCGCGCGCGGCATCGACACCGAATGAGCCCTGTCACTTCGGCAGCGCTGAATGAATCTCGAAGCCCAGCCCAGCCCCGCTACTCCGCGGGAGCCTGACTTCGTCATGCTGCTGAAGATCGGTGCCTGGACACGAATGTGCAGAACCTGGTGGATCTGCGGGGCCCCGCCACGGCCTTGAAGTGAGCCGCGTGGCCGGACGCGCGTCGTGCGGTCGGGAAGGGCGCTATGCCATGCCTGTTACGACCACCGCGTCCCGATCGCGGACAACTGCTCCATCCGCTCTGGGGACAGTGTCGCGGTTCGGCTGCGCTGGTTCCCGATCCAGGCCCCAGTGGCCCGCTGCGTGGTCGAGGACCGCTGGCGGCTGCGGCGGGCCGCCGAACGCTTCCAGGTCTCACCCACCACGGCCAAGCGCTACCGGCAGTTCGGCGAAGCCGGGATGTCCGACCGTTCCTCCCGCCCGCCCACAAGCCCGCGCCGGACACCGACCCGCACCGAACGCCGGATCATCAAGGTCCGGGTCCTGCGCAGATGGGGACCGGCCCGCATCGCACACCTGCTCGGCCTGGTGCCCTCCACCGTTCACCGAGTACTGACCCGCTACCGGCCGGCCCGCTACGAACGCGAACGGCCCGGCGAACTCGTGCATGTGGACATCAAGAAACTCGGCAACATCCCCCGACGGCGGCGGACACAAAGCCCTGGGCCGCCAGGCGGGCCGCAAGACCCGCAACAACGCCGGCTACAGCTACATCCACACCGCCGTCGAGGACCACTCCCGCCGCGCCTACAGCGAGATCCACACCGACGAGAAGGAGAAGAGGGACACAGCGACCGGCTTCTGGCAGCGGGCCCACGCCTACTTCACCGACGCGGGCATCACCATCGAACGCGTCCTGACGGACAACGGCAGCTGCCATCGCTCCCGCACCTGGCGCGATGTCCTGGCAGCGGCCGGGATCACTCACAAGCGGACCCGGCCCTACCGGCCCCAGACCAACGGCAGGGTCGAACGCCTCAACCGCGCCCTGCTCGACGAATCGGCCTACACCCGCCCCTACCAGTCAGAGCAGGAACGACGCGACGCCTTCCCGCACTGGCTGCACACCTACAATCACCACCGTGGAGACATCCCGCTCGCAGGCAAACCACCCGCCAGTCGCGTCCCCAACCTCACAGGGCAATACAGCTAGCCCGCGCGGTCCTTGAGGAAGACGCCCACCCGGTACCCCTGGTTGACCAGACGCAGCATCGCTCTTACCAATGGTGCTCCCGCTGCTGACCGTTGTGGCTTGTTGTATTCGAACGAATACCTAGCGTGCTTGCCCGTGTGAATCAGGGGCAGTCCTTGAAGCGTTCCGAAGTCACATGGAAGGACGCTTGGTTACATGGCTCACCGCAAGGTGTATCTCGCCGTCGGCCGGACCCGCACCCGGATCTACCGCTTCGACCCCATCGACGGTGACACCCGTGTCGTCGAGAACGTGCGGCCCTACGAGGCCGGCTACACCGCCATGGGGGCGCAGTACCGCGGCGACGACACCGAGCCCCTGCTGCTGGCGGTGAGTCGCAACAAGCTCATCACCATCGACGTGGCGGCCGGCACTCTGAAGGAACACGTCATCGACGGGCTGCCCGACGGGCCCTGGTTCGACGGCGACATGGATCCCGACGGCAAGACTCTTTTCGCCGTCAGCAACCCCGGCACACCCAGCTACGCCATCGACGTGGCAGTCGGCAAGGCCACCCCCCGCAACGCACCGGGAGGCGGCCGGTGGGACGACTTCGCCTACCACCCCACGAACGGGCGACTGTACTCAGTGGAGGGCGACAACGGCGACCTGCTGCTCATCGACCCGAGCCGCCAGCCCATGAAGACCGTCCTCAAGCAGGGTGTCTTCCCGCCCGCGCAAGCCAGCACCGCGGCAGGCTCCCGCAAGGCATACTCGGCCACCTTCTTCGACCAGGACGGCAACTTCTACGCCGTCGACTCCGCCGGCAACGTCAACCACCTCGACCTGACCACGGAGACGATCCCCGACCACTCGCAGCGCATCGGACGGGGCAGGGTGCCCGTCGGCAACTTGGAGATCATGAACGGCGCCGGGAGCATCACCCCTCTGCCCGTCCCGCCCAGTTACGACGAGATCACCGTGACGAAGAAGTTCAACCGGACATGGGAGAACAGCGAGCCCCGGGGCCGGGTCTACAGCTTCGACCTCACGCTCACCGCCATTGGCAAGGACAGCGGCACGGCGGAGGACGTCAGGAAGTTCCGCATCTCCTTCGACCTGCCGACGGTCAAGGCCGCGAAAGCCGAAGCATCCGGCGTGGAGGTCATCGCCCAGGATGGCAAGGCATACCTGGACTCGGTGGGCGACCAGTTCCTCGCTGCCGGCACGTCCCGGCCCATCACCGTGCTGATCATCGTGCCGGGCGACCCGGCTCGCCTGCCCCAGGAATACCCCCTCGACGGCCTCAGGGCCACCCGTCTGCCCAGCCACTGACACGACACCAGAGACACCTCCCCACAAGGCGCGCACCCACTGCGCAGGGCGGCGCCTCACTCGCGCGCAGCCGCCCCCTCGCAGTGGCCGGCGGCCACCGAAGCGGCGTCAACACCACCGGATCCGTAAGCGCGGACACCAGATCACCCACGGGCTGCCGAGCGCATCGCGTCGCAGCCGGTGCAAGCTGCCCCACCATGTGCCCGAGCCGCCATCTGTGCCCGCACCTGCGTCACACCGCCCGGACGGAGTGCGCCGCCCCAGTACACCCACACCGGTATGTCAACCCCGAACACCCGCCTCTCCAGTCCAGCCCCAGCTCAGCGCGCTGTGTGTATGGGTGCCGCGCCGAGCCGCGGCACCCATACACACAGCGGCACACATACACACAAAGGAGGCCCCACTGATGAGCCTGACCGCCGCCCAGACGCCCGCCGGACAACCGGAATACGGCGATGCACAGTACCCCTTCCACATCACCAAAGAAGAAGAACGGCAGCTGCGTATCAGGGGTGCCGAGGCCGCCCCGTCCCTCGTGATCGGGCAGGCCACGTCCTTCGACGAGTACGCCCGCCAGCTGATGATCCCCCCGGCCGTCATGGACCTCGCGCGCAAGGCCGAGGACCTGCGCCTGTCGGCGTGGGAGATCGAGGCGATGCGCAAACACCTCGCCCCCGCCACCGCACCCGGCGAGAAGGTGGGACTGCTGCGCCAGATCATGGTGGAGAAGTACAACCACGACAAGACTCACCCGCCGTACATCCGCGTCGCCTGCACCGGCCGGGGCGACTACGACCACCTGGCCGCCGAACACGGGCACCTCCACCCCGACGACCACCCCAAGGGCGACATCGGCTCACCCGTAGTCCTGGAGATCTGGCCCGCCCAGCACTACTCGCCCATCCACTCCCACGGCCACACCACCGGCATCGTCTTCTGCCTCGCCGGCCAGCTCGACGTCATGGTCTACGAGCACCTCGACTGGGACGCACGCAAACTCGGCCTGCTGACCCTCACCCCCGGCCAGTGCGCCTGGCTGTCCAGGGACAACTACGCCGTGCACCGGGTGTACTGCCCGATGGACGGTGGCGGCGGCACCACCGGCCCAGGCTACATGAACGCCTCCGCCGACTTCGGCGCCAGCTTCCACGTCTACCTCAACCCGGAGCAGACCGCCGTCGAGGACCAGGACGGTGACAGCTACAGCCGTGACGCCTTCAACTACATCGACGAGGAGTCCAAGGAGCAGAGCCCCTTCGCCACCGAGTCCGACCTCTCTTGGGCCATCCTGCGCCGGGTCCTGGCCAACACCCCACTGACCTGAGTCCAGCGAGGACGCCACCCCCCTCTGGCGCGGCTTCGCGGACGGAGAGGATTCGGGACTGTAAACCGTTCGGTGTAACTCCCGATCATGGAGGATGCATCGACGGCCAGTGAGAACGTGGCCGAGCGGGATGCTGCCGAGTCCGCGGCGGTTGGGTCGGCGAAGACCGTGGATGACCAGCTGATCGACGAGCTGGTGAGCCGGGCCCGGGCCGAGGAAGTGCAGCTGAGCGGCGAGGGCGGTCTGTTGCAGCAGCTGACCAAGTTACTGCTGGAGTCCGCCCTGGAGGGCGAGATCACCGACCACTTCGGCTATGACAAGCACGATCCGGCGGGCAGGAATGACGGCAACTCCCGCAAGGGCACACGTTCCAAGACCGTGCTGACCGATGTCGGCCCGGTGGAGATCGTCGTGCCCCACGACCGCGACGGCTCCTTCGAGCCGAAGATCGTCAAGAAGCGGCAGAAGGGCCTGACAGGCGTCGAGGAGATGGTCATCTCGCTGGCCGCGAAGGGCCTGACCGCCGGCGAGGTGCAGGCCCACCGTTCGGTGATATATCCGGCGCGCTCGACTTCGCCTCCCTCACCGAAAAGATCATGAGAGGCGATGCGTAGGGGGCATCCACGGCGAAGGTCGGATACTGGTGCGAATCGGTACGGAAGCGGTGTGCGGCGCAGCGGCGGCAGCGGGTGCCGCCCCTGCCGTCCCAGCCGCGTCACCCGCGCGTCGAGGTCGGAGCACACCGCTCTCGGCTCCACCTCGAACACGCCGATGAGCGCGCACCGGTCGCTAGCAGTGGCGGCGAAGTGGTGGAGGCCGGTGTGCGTTCACCGCCACCCAAGTACGTGGCGAGTTCGTCTTCGGCGATTCCGCAACTTGAGGCGCCGAAGCAAGCCGTGACGGGAAAGCGACCGCGCAGGCGTGGGACCGGCTGCACCTGCGGCTGACCCCTCGGGCGGCTTGGCTGTCGGTCTTCTGCGGGACGGTGTAGTGGATTCCCCGTCGCAGGTACCCGAGGACGGGGCTGTTGCTGTGGCCTTGTCGGCCGCGAGGATGTCCGGTGCGTAGTCACCCCGGGCCGTGTCTAGGCACTCGAATCTTCTACGGGACCAACTTGCAGCGGGTTGCCGGCCGCCCGCCTGCCTCGGAGTGACGATCAAGGACGGTGGACTGCGGTGGCCGTCCGGGCTCAGGTAGTCGCTCGTTTCCCTGCGGCGAGGTCTGCGGTCGCGGGATGCTGGTGCGGCGAGGCTCGTGGAGGCGGCGGTCAAGAGCCGTCTGCCTGGCGGCCGCCCAGCCCCTGCGGCAGCGGGTTTCGCGCCGCAGAGCGATGGTGGTGGCTGTCGGCAGTCACCACCATCTGCACGTCACCTCCCCGATTCCCTTCCTGCCGTGTCCATTCGGGGGGTGTTCCGCGCGAGACACGCAGAGCGCCCTACGACCGGTGTGGACGACCAGGGCGCGAGGCAGCCGTCGCGGCGTGGCGGTGGCCGTTGCAGGCCGCAGGCCACGAAATGCGTACGATGATTCGTGCATTGGTTGACGCGTGTGCTTCCGGGGCAGCACCCTGACAGGTGCCGCGGGACCAGGAGGAGACGGCCATGGTGGATACGGCGAGCCCAGCAATGTGCATGCCCCTGGCTCATTCCGCTGCCCCCTGGACGTCCAAGGCCGCCGGCACGACGCCAGGGGAGCAAACGCGCAGGATCCTGTACGGCGAACTCGACATCGACTCCGTCACCCGCCTCCAGCCCGACCTCTTCCACGTCCTCCTGCACTCCGCAGCAGGCCTCGACCTGGACCTAGGCGCCGTCACCTTCAGCGACTGCTCCGGAGTCAACCTCCTGCTGCGCCTGCACCGGCAGGCCACACAGCAGGGCAAGACTCTCGTCATCAGCGCGATGAGCCCGGCGATGGAACGTATCCTCGACCTGACCGGCACCCGCATCCTGCTGGCTTCGCAGACGGCTGTGCCTCGTTCGGGCCGGCGTCCACCTGACCAGCCCTGGTCAGGTGAGGACCTCTCTCGACGGGCATAGCGAACACCTTGCTCCTGCACCGTCTCGCCCTGCGCTGGCGGGGTTGTACTGCTAGGGGGCGGGCTGGCCGTACTACCCGCCCGGGGGTTTGTGCACCGGGGAGGGGTGCCCGCCTTCCTTGGGATTGTGCTCGCAGCCACAGGAAGGAACAGGATCGAGGCCGCTCTGCACAAGGTCTCGTGCTGGTGGCGAAGCGTTCCGACGCGCCGAAGTCGTCCGGCGTCTCACCCGCCCGCACCTGGCAGCCCAGATCGCCAGCGACGTTCCGTGGCTTCCGGCACCCAGCCCGATACCGCACGTGCCCGCGACCTGGGACCTCGACCATCGCGCTCCACGACCACGGCGCCCGCATCAACAAGCTCTCTGAGGCCGAAGTCCACGCCCCCGAACACGCTCTGGTCGCGCCTTCCGCCGGCCCGACGAGGGGCCAGGAGATCCCCGCTCCGTCAACTCCAGGAGGCGGCGGCCCGGTGTGGCCGTGCAGGTGTACTCGTGCAGGAGCGGCATGTCGTTTCCCGGCTAGTCGGTGATCTTCACGTAGAAGGGGTCGCCGTCAAGAAAGCGATTCCGTGTGTACATCTTGTTGATCCGTTTCCCGCCTGCACCGTTGTCCCTGCCATCGATGAGGCGGACGGAGAAGCCGTTGTCGCCCTTGGTGGACCCTCCCTTGTGGAGGCGCAGGGGTACTCATCGCTTTCCAGGCCGCTGCCGGTGTAGTTGCCCCAGACCTTCTTGCACTCGCTGATGGACTTGGCCCGGTTCTCGTCCTGCTTGTCTTTGTCGACCAGTCGGTGCAGGGGCTTCTTCTCGCCGGGCACACTCTTGCCGACGAAGGAAGGGAAGGTCCGTTCAGGGCGCTTTTGGGCGTCATAGATCTGCAGGGCGCTCCCCTTGACTTCGGGATCCTTCCTGCTCATCGTCAGATGGAAGCGGGCCTCGGGTGAAGGCGGCGCCTTTGTGTTTGCCCGCTATCTGCCCGGCGTAGTCGAAGCGCGCGTTGGAGCGGTAGGCGCCGACTCCGTCGGGATAGGGGGTGGCGTGGGGGAGTCCACGCTCAGATCCATCGTGATCAGAGCGTCCACGCGCTGATCGTCTTTCGGGTCGAAGGCGCCCTTGTCGGGTGAGGTGTAGGTGAGCGTCCATTGTGGATCGCGGTCCCACACGCCCTGCAGTTCGTCCCGGCTGGTGGTCTGCGGTGTCTTCACCTTCGCGTCGGGGCCGCTGGTTCCGGCGTTGATGGTGTGCGAGTAGTGCTGGCCGACGCGCCACTTGGTGGCATCCTCAGACGGGATGGGGTGCACGCAAATGGAGCTGGACCGCAGGGGCGCTGAGCTGCTGTTCCAGGTGCTGACGGAGCGTGAGGAGAAGAACAGCGTCGCCATCGCCTCGAACGAAAGTTTCAGCGGCTGGACCAAAACGTTCACCGGCCCCCGGCTCTGCGCGGCCATCGTCGACCGGCTCACCTTCGGCGGCAACCTCATCCAAACCGGCGCCGAATCCTACCGCCTGGTGCCCTCACCCAGGCCCGGGCCGCCTCACGGGCAGCTACCGCAGGCTGACGTCATACGTGGCCCTTCTTGAACAGGTGCGGCCATCATCACGGCACCGAGGAAGGGATCCGGCCTCGGAGGCGAACCATGCCCACTTGGCCTGAACTCCCTGCTCTGGACGGCACAGATCGGCTGGGGAATTGCTTGGCCCGTGCTCGACGGAGAGATCATCATGTGGGAATGTCTGAGAACCGATCCACTGTGGCACCGACTGTGGTGCGGCTCGCCCAGTACACGAAGGCGGACCAGGAGGAGATCCTCGGCAACAGCGATGATCCCTTCGGTGTCGCCTGGACCGGTCTGACCTGGATGCCGAAAGAAAACCACTTCGGCATCCGGCACCACGGCCGCCTCGTGGCACATGCCGGCCTGCTGCGACTGCCTGTTGCGATCGGTGACGCCGAGACAGAGGTGGTGGGCGTCGGCGGGGTGGCCGTCTCACCCGGCATGCAAGGTCAGGGCCTCGCTCGCCTTGTCGTCACAGCTGCCCTGGAGCATGCCCGAACGATGGGTCCTCAACACGCACTCCTCTTCTGCCGGCCTCCCCTCGTGTCGCTCTACCAGCGCCTCGGATGGCACCCGCTCGATAAGGACGTACTCGTCGAACAACCCGGAGGCCGCCTCGTGACCATGCCGCTGCGGACCATGGTGACGCCCCTGTGCGACGATGCCCGGTGGTCATCAGGGCCGGTACGGCTGTTCTCACTCCCCATGTGACGGGCCCCTTCAGCAAGAGCCGCGCAGCGCGGCGACACAGGGCTCGCCCATCTCGCGCCGGTGTCAGTTCTCACCAACATTCTCCGGCTCTGCGATCGACAAGCGCTGCCCAGACTCGGGTTCTGGCTCGCCTTCCGTGACGTGGTCACGATTACTGACCAGTGGGTTCTTCGAGTGCCTGGAAGATCCGTTGCACTTCCTGATGCCACTGGTCGGCGTCGGTACTGTCCACCCACCCCGTCGCCATTTCTGATCCGGCCTGACGTACCCGGTCCAGTGCGAGCCTGGCCGACGCGCGGAGTGCCGCCGGTAGTTTGGGAAGCGGTTCCCTCGGGTCGTCCTTTGGATCCATCGCGATGGGGTTGTCCGGGATGGTGCTGGCGACGAGGGCACCAGCAGCAACGGCCTCGGTGCCGTCTCCGCCACCGACGCGTGCTCCTGAGCTGGTGACTCGTTGGAATGCCTGCTCAAGCACGTCGATGACCAGTTGGTGGGTGAGTTCCTCAAGTTCATCGACGAAGTCTGCGGCGAGGTCGCTGTCGACCGGGCCGGTTCCCCACGTTCCCATGCATGGCTCCTGGTATGGCTGTCTCGGATGGAGGCGGGATTCCAGGCGCCTCTGACATAGGTCATGGGGCGAGGAGGACTCGCTTGCAGTGCGAAGCCGGCACGTCCGAACATCTGGCGCTTGAGCATCTTGATCCGGTTGACGTGTCCTTCGACGACTCCGGAGTTCCAGGGCAAGGTGAGTCCGGCGATGACGGCGTCGCGGTCTCGGTCGATGCCTTCCGCGAGAGTGTGGAGGCTGGGCAGGTCGTCCTGGCGGACGGCGTCGAGCCATTGCGGGAGTCGTTCGCCCTGGCACTCGGTGAGCATCCGGGCGAAGGACCGGACGTGATCGATCAGGGCGTCGAGTTCGGGGCAGTCGGCCAGGACGGCCTTGAGCTGGAGCTGTCCGATCTCGGTGAGGGATTCCGGGCGGCTGAGGATCCACCCGGTCACCACGCCGGGTGCCGGCGGCTGTGCGGTGACCGGAGAGGTGCGCTTCTTCCTGATGTAGGCGCTGACAATGCCGTAACTGCCCCGGTAGCCGAGCGGAGTGATCTCCTCCCACAGTTTCCAGGCGTTGGCGCAGCCCTCGTCCCAGCGCTCGTCCAGGTAGGGCTTGTACTCGTCCAGGGCGGAGGTCCGGTTGTGCTGCCACTGCCCGCGGAAGAGGTCTTCCGGCCTGGCCGTGTCGGCGAGGCTCTTGACGGTGCGATGGGTGATGTGGAGCCGACGCCCGATGGAGCGGTGGCTGTGGCCGGCTTCCAGCAGGGCGTGGACGGTGGCGTGTCCGGCCCGGATGCGTTTGGCGAACGGGCCTTGACCCCTGACCTTGGACACACGAGACACTGGAGCCTGGGTTTTGAGAACGGACATCTCGTGGTCATGAAGAACTGTCCGCCGCAGTTCCAGGCGGACGCGGTCGCGCTGTACCAGTCGCGGCCGGAGGCGACGATCCGGCAGGTTGCCGCCGATCTGGGAATCAACCCCGAGACCTTGCGCAACTGGGTCCGGGCGGCTGGCGTGAGCCGGCTGCGGGGACGCCGGGCGGAGGTGCCCACCGAGCCGCCGACGCCGTTGGAGGCGGAGAACGCCGCTCTGCGCATGAAGGTCCGTGAGCTGGAGGAAGAACGCGAGATCCTGCGCAAGGCGGCCGAGTATCTCGCCGGGGAGACACGCTGGTGAACCGCTTCCAGTTCGTCGCCGACCACCAGCGCCGCTACGGCGTGAAGCGGCTGTGCGCCGTCCTGGGCATCGCTCGTTCCAGCTTCTACTGCTGGCGTCGGACCGCGGAGGACCGGGCCGCCCGCCAGGCCGCCGACATCCGTCTCGCCACCCGGATACGGGCCGTGCACCACGAATCGAGTGGCACCTACGGCGTCCCCAGGATCACCGCCGAACTCCGAGAGAGGGGCGAGCGCATCAACCACAAGCGGATCGTCCGGGTGATGCGGAGCATCGGCCTGGCAAGGCGTGCGGCTGCGGCGCAGGCACCGCACCACGACCGCGGACCCGGCCGCAGCGAAGGCCCCGGACCTGATCGGCCGCGCTTCACCGCAAGTGAGCCGAACACGAAGTACGTAGGCGATATCGCCTATCTCCCGCTGAAGCGCGGCAGGTTCCTCTACCTGGCCACCGTGATCGACCTCGCCTCGCGCCGTCTGACCGACTGGGCGATCGCGGATCACATGCGCACCGATCTCGTCACCGACGCCCTGGCCGCCGCCGAACGCACCCGCGGCAGCCTCACCGGGGCGGTCATGCACACCGACCACGGGGCCCAGTACACCAGCCGGGCCTTCGCCGCTGCCTGACGTCAGGTCGGCATCCGCCAGTCGATGAGCGCGATCGGCTCCAGTGCGGACAACGCACTCGCCGAGTCCTTCAACGCGACCTTCACACGCGAGACGCTCCAGGGCCGCAAGCACTGGTCCAGCGAGCGCGATGCCCCCCTCGAAACCTTCGGCTGGCTGCACCGCTACAACACCTGACGCCGTCACTCCTGCCTCGGACAACGCAGTCCTATCGCCCACGAAGCAGCGCCCCGGACAACACCAACTACGCTGACCCCAGCCGCATAACCCGCGTCCAAGACCCGGGTCAAGGCCCTTCGCCGTGTTGTGAAGTCCTACACGCAGTACGGCCGGTTACCCCGGGGCCGGTTCGAGCTGCCGGGCGAGGCGGTGGAGTTCGTCGCCCGGCAGGTACGGGTGCCCGCGTCCGAGCTGGACGGGTATGAGTGGAGCGGGCTGATGCACGCCAACACCAAGCTCCTCCAGGACATCCTCGCCGAGAAGAAATGGCAGAAGAAGCTCACCGACGCCGACCGGCGGCCCTGCCCTCGCTGTTCTGGACGCACGTGAATCCGTACGGCCGGTTCGAACTGAACATAAATTCCCACTTGGACCTCGTCGCCGCCGTGGCGGCTTCGGCGTCCGGCCCGCGCAGTGGCGAGCCGGCCACAGCCCCGGCCCGACGAGCAGCCGGACGGCGCCGAAGCGGGTTCCTGGGCCGGTACCTGTTCAACATCACTGCCAGCGGTCCGGACCAGGGCCTGCGGCCCTTCCGTGATCCGGACGCGCCCGAGGACGGTGACGAGGAGGAGTGGCCCCGGTCAGCCCCGTAGCGAAGACGGCTGCCCCCCGAGTGCGTAGGGCGGGCCGCGGGCGAAGAGGATGAGCGGGTGAGGGAAACGTGGCTGGGAGCGAGCCGGTCAGGGAGTTCGTCCCTCTGGGACGTGGGGGGAGCGCGGTGTCACCGCGTCCTGTTCCGTGAGGTGCCTGTCCATGGTGGTGTTCAGGTCGGCCATGAACGCTTCGACCTGTTCCAGGAACCGGGGCGGGTAGTGCGACATCGCGCCGTCGAGGCGGTGGGCGAGCGGGCCGAAGAACTCGTCCGCCCGTTCCTGGATGTGCCCGCCGCTGCGCAGTGTGACGATGCGCCGGTCGGAGTGCTCGCGGGCTCGCGTGATGTGCCCGGCCGCTTCGAGGCGGTTCAGCAGCGCGGTGGTGGCGCCCGTGGACAGGGAGATCCGCTCGCTCAGCCGCGCCGGCGACAGCGGGGCACCGCGCTCCTCGGCGGCGGCGATCTCCAGGACCGCGGTCGCGTCCGTGGAGTGCAGGCCCAGCCAGGCGGCGAAGCGCCGACTGAGCTCGGCGTAGTGGCCGCCGTAGATCCTCAGCGACTCCATCAGCCGCTCCCGCTGCTCCGCGACACCGTCGCGCACTGCTTCCTCCACGCCTTCGCCCTTCTCTCCTGTCACGCGGTCCGCGCTGCCACTCCGCTTTGACAACCTACCGCCACCACTTTACCTTCATGGTGGAATTGCTTCACCATGGAGGTATCTGGAATGCGTGATCCGTCCCCCACCCCCGAGGAGACAACCGAGCCCTACCGGTGGCGGTGGCTGATCCTGACGGTGATGATCGTCGCGGAGATCATGGATCTCCTGGACGCCTCGATCGTCAACGTCGCCGGACCGGACCTGGAGAAATCCCTCGGTGCCGACTCGGTCGGACTGCAGTGGGTGATCGGCGGCTACGCCCTCACCCTGGGCGCCGGGCTCGTCCTCGGTGGCCGCCTCGGCGACCGCTACGGCCGGCGCCGGATGTTCCTGATCGGACTCGCCACCTTCACCGCGGCCTCCCTGCTGTGCGCGATCGCGCCGAACATCGAGTCGCTGATCGCCTTCCGCCTGCTGCAGGGCACTGCCGGAGCGATGCTGCTGCCCCAGGGCCTGGGCCTGCTGCGGGAGAACTTCTCCGGCCCCGAGCTCACCAAGGTCTTCGCGATCTTCGGCCCCGTCCTCGGCCTGGGCGGCATCATCGGCCCGGTCTTGGGCGGTTTCCTCATCGAGGGCGACTTCTTCGGTCTGGGCTGGCGGTCGGTGTTCCTGGTCAACCTGCCCATCGGCATCGCGGCGCTGGTCGTCGCCGCGGAGTTCGTGCCCAGGAAGGCGGGCGACCGCACGGTTCGGGTGGACATGGCCGGCGCCGCTCTGATCGTGGCGTCCTGCGCCCTGCTGGTGCTGCCGCTCAATCAGGGGCAGGAAGAGGGCTGGCCACTGTGGACATGGCTGTCCATGGCCGCCTCGGTGATCGGTCTCGCTCTCTTCGCCCTCCAGCAGCGCCGCACGGCCGCCGCAGGCCGCGAGCCGCTGGTGACCCCGGGCCTGCTGCGCAAGCCCGCCTTCACCGTCGGCCTCGGCGGCATCACCCTGTTCTTCGGCGGGCTCATCGGCACCCAGCTCGTGCTGACCCTGTTCCTCCAGATCGGCCAGCACTTCACCGCCGGTGACGCGGGGCTGGGCAATCTGCCCCTCGCCGTGGGAACCGCGATCGGCGGCGCCATCAGCGGCGCGTTCCTCGCCGACAAGATAGGCCGCAAGGTGCTCCAGATCGGACCACTGGTCCAGCTGGCCGGCGCGGCCGTGCTGTGGTTCGAGCTCCACGGCCTCAACGAAGCCTCGTTCTCGATCTGGGACATCGTCCCCGGCACGACGGTGGCGGGCATCGGCGCCGGCATGGTGATCGCCGCCCTGTTCAGCTTCATCCTGGCCGCGGTCGACGACGACGAGATCGGATCCGCCTCCGGCGTCCTGTCGGCGGTCCAGGCGGTCGGCGGCTCCATCGGCGTCGCGGTCTTCGGCTCGGTGTTCTTCGCCCAGGCCAAGACCGGTGACTTCAGCGGCGGCTTCCACCACGCGCTGATCGTCCAGGCGTGCCTGCTGGGGGCCTTCTTCGCAATCACCTTCCTGCTGCCCAAGAAGAGCCGCCCCGAAGAAGAGCAGCACGGCGTCACCCCCGAGACGACCGCCGACGGCTCCGGCGCCAAGCAGCACCTCGCCATCTGAGCCCCGGCCGGGGACGCGCACGACAAGGGAGCCCGGGGCCAACGTCCTACGCAACCGCGAAAGCCTGGGCCGACACCGGCTACCGCACCAGAGCCATCGAACACGGCGCCCGCCTCGGCATCGACGTGGAAGTCGTCCAACGCGAACCCGGAACCAAAGGCTTCAAGGTGATCCCGCGACGCTGGGTGGTCGAGCGGACCTTCGGCTGGCTCATGCGCCATCGCCGCCTCGCCCGTGACTACGAAACCCACCCTCATCGATCCGAAGCCATGATCCACGTCGCCATGATCGACCTCATAAGCAGACGCCTCACCCGAGAATCCACCCCGAACTGGCGCGACACCTGGACCTCGAACCAAACAACCCTGCCGGGACAAAACGCTCTTTTAGGGCGCGGGAGCGGCGTTCGATGCTGGGCAGCTCCTTGAGCGAGATGGAACGGGCGGCGGCGAGCGCTGCCAGGGGGGGCCGGCGTAGTTCTCGGCGGAGATGCGGCGGAGCTGCACGGTGAGCGGGCTGAAACCTCGCCGTGGTCGCGCAACAGCGTTCCCCTCCGAGGTCCTTGGCGATGCCCGCGGCCTCGTCGGTCAGCTGCCGCATCCCATCCTTGTCGCCCCGCCGCGCCACGGTGTAGGTGGCGGATTGGATGAGCAGTCCACGCGCGGCGGCGCCAGCTCGCCCAGTGTCGCGCAGGTCGGGGTGGTCGGCGGCGGACAGTGCGATCGACAGGGCCTCGTCACGCCATCCCGCTCCTCGTGCGAGGACGGCGAGTTGGCGGGCGGACTCGGCGACCGCGAGGATGTCGCCGCCGGCCTTGGCCAACTGGCGGGCAGGGTCGACGGCCGTCCAGCCGAGCTGCTGCTCGTCCATCTTGATGAGCATGCGGGTGGCCAGCAGGTAGCTCTTGGCCAGGAGCTGGCAGTTTTGGGTTTCGCCGCGGCTGCCGGAAAGCGCGTGTCCGGAGCGGATTAGCCGGGGCAGCCGGACGGCGAGGGAGGCATAACGGCAGGCGTCGAGGTCGGCGAGCGTATGGGCGAAGTCCGCATCGGCGTCACGGCCGATGACGGGTCGGGGGCGTTGCCGAGGCCGAGCATCGCATCCCGGATGCGGGCGACGAGCAGCTCGCCGGGAAGAGCCTCCTCCGCCGCCATGGCGGTCTTGTTTCCCAGGAGTGATGAGCCAGCGGCGGCCGTCGGCAGGCACGACGGCCCCCGCGGTGTGCGCCATGGCGATGCTGTTCATCTGACGTCGCACACGCCGAGAGGCCGGGCCCGCCAGGGACCCGGCCTCTCAGAAGGTGCCACTCCTACCAGTAGGTGCGGGTGACCGCGTCAGGCAGCCGCCCCTGCCGCTCCTTCTCCATGAAGAGCACCGCCGCGATCTTCAGGAAAGCGGTCCGGACTCCCGGGTCCGGGTCGGGGTTCTGCACATTCCCGACCCTCTTGTCGAGCAGCGTGTCACCGAGAGGATCTCCCGCCGCCGTACAAGGACGAGCGATCACCCCTTCCGGGTCGATCAGGATGTTCCCGGTGATCCCCTCCACGGTCGTCCACGCGTAGACGCCCGCTCCGGTGTCCAGGGAAGCGATCATTTTGCAGCTGAAGGATGCTGTCATCACCGGAACCCTATCCCGTCGGCCGCGGGCGCGTTCTCGTCCCAGACATGGCCCGCGTCCAGGGTCGCCTTGTGAGCCCGGCGGTAGTTCTGATCGCCGTGCTCCCGCATCCAGCTGGACTCGTACAACTCGTGGGCCAGCAGGTCGAAGTCGCTGGGGTGCGGGTTTCCGTCCTGGAGCCGTTCCCAGGCCCTGGCGATATAGGGGTTGGAGTGGAACCGCTGCACGCCGTCGTCGAGTTGGTGCGTCTCGATGAACAGGTGCCGGTAGATCTGGTTGATGTCGGCGGCAGAGTAGCCGTGCGACGCGGCGGACTGGGCTACCCGGTCGAGCCGGGCGTCGGCGCGGATCGCGTCGTAGGCGTGGTCCGCCCACTCCATCCAGAAGTCTGTCTCGCTGTGGGGCCTGCGGAAGGACGTGCCGCCGGACTGGAGATCCGGCTCCGTGGCGACGGCGGTCCGCCGCCACCCCGTGAGGCCGCCGACACCGGAGAGGACGAGCTGCTGGACGAGTTCGTCGGCGGTGTCGGAGTACAGGTCGGCGAGGGCGTCGCAGCCCTGCTGGCGGAGCATGTTCTCGGCGCGGTAGAGCCGGTACGCGGGACGGACGGGCAGGTACTTGTCGACGAACCCGCCCGCGCCGCCGTTCTCGCCGGTGGCGGCGTCTTTCATGTCCTTGAGGAACACGAACGGCGACTTGGCGACGTCGACGAAGGCGTCCTTGAAGATGCCCGCGGCCTCGCCGACGCTGTCGACCCGGTCGTTGTCGGGGTCGTCCGGGGACAGACCGCTGGGGTCGGTGAGGGCGCTCGGCACGTTGTCGGCGTAGGCGTACGCGGAGACGTAGGGCGCCGTCAGATCCCGGGCGGCCGGGTCGGGTCGGGTGAAGCGCCCTGTGGTGGTGTCGTACTGGCGGGCGTGCAGGTCGAGGTTGCCGGTGGTGGGTTCGTGCCGGGCACCGGTGTACCCCGGGGTGCTCGCGGGCGCGCCGCCGGTGGCGGTGGCGAGGACACGGGTGCCGAACGAGTCATAGGACCAGCGCTGGTGCAGGGTGCCGGTGCCGGACGTGACGTCGACCGGGGAGCCCTGGGTGTCGTGGTGGTAGAAGAAGAGCGCCCCGGTGCCGTTCTTGGTGGCGATGGGCTGGCCTATGGGGTCGTAGCGGTAGGACTGCTGGATCTTCCAGTCGCTGTCGTACTCCGTGGCCAGGAGCGGCAGCGGCGCGTTCGGGTCCCACTGGGTGCGGGAGGTGACCACGGCGCCCTTGCGGGTGGTGACCTGGTTGCCGCTCGCGTCGTGGTCGTAGCTGTACGCGGTGCCGCCGACGGTAGCGGCGGAGATCTGTCCGGCCAGGTCGTAGGTGTAGGTGTCGGCGCCCGCCTTGGTGCGGTTGCCCTCGGCGTCGTGCTCGTAGCCGGTGGTCGTGGTGCCGGTGGTGGTGGAGGTGAGCTGGTCGGCGTCGTCGTAGGCGTAGCCGGTGGAGGCCCCGCCGAGGGTGGAGGTCAGCCGGTTGCCGACCTTGTCGTAGGTGTAGGTGGTGGCGCGGGCGGCGGGGCATCCGGCCGCCCAGGGCTGGGGCGCGCAGCCGGAGGCGAGCCGTCCGGCCGCGTCGTAGGTGAGGTCGTAGCCGCCGGTGCCGATACCGGCCCGGGTGACGTCGACGCGCTCGGGCAGGCCCGCGTCGGACAGCGTCAGGGAGGTCTTGGTGACGGTGGTGTCCGACTTGGCGGAGGTGACGGCGGTCAGGCGTCCGGCCCGGTCGTAGCTGCGGCTCTCGGTCTGGGTGTTCGGCAGCGCCGACTTGGCCAGCCGGTTCGCCGGGTCCCAGGTGTACGTGGTGGTCTTGCCGTCGGCGGCCAGGGTCTCGGTGCGGCCGTCGTCGTCGTACGTGTACGTGAGGGTGTTGCCGTCGGAGTACTTGCGGGTGAGCAGCTGCCCGGCGTCGTCGTAGGTGTAGCCGAAGCCGCGGGTCTTGGTGAGACGGCCGACGGGGTCGTAGCCGAAGTCCTCGGACATCTTGGCGTTCGTGCGGGCGGTGAGCTGCCCGGCGTCGTCGTAACCGAAGGTCGCGTCGGGGGTGCCGTCCGAGTAGTCGGTCTTGGTGAGCAGGCCGCGCGGGTCGTAGCTGTAGGCGGTGGTGCCGCGCGGGGTGGTCCTCTCGGCGACGTGCCCCTCCGCGTCGTAGGCGTAGGACGTCTTCCGCTTCAGCGGGTCGGTGACCGAGGTGCGGCGGTGCGCCGCGTCGTAGCCGTAGGCGGTGACGTGACCGTTCGCGTCGGTGCGCTCGGTGAGGTTGCCGAGCTTGTCGTAGCCGTAGCCGGTGATCGCGCCGCCGGGGGCGGTGACCTTGGTGAGCTGGTCCAGGTCGTCGTAGCCGTAGGCGGTGGTGCGGCCGTCGGCATCCTTGCGCTCGACGACCTTGTTGAGGGCGTCGTACGCGGTGGTGGTGACGCCGCCGAGAGGGTCGGTGACCTTGGTGGGGTTGCCCGCCTCGTCGTAACCGTAGGTGGTCGTGTACTGGTCGGGGTCGGCGCCGGTGGCGTTGCCGCGCGGGTCGACCGATGTGGCGCGGCGGCCGTCGCCGTCGTAGGTCCAGGTCGACTTGTGACCGAGCGGCGAGGTGCGGCCGGTCAGGTTGCCGTCGAGGTCGTAGGCGTAGGTCGTGGTCCTGCGGAGTTGGTCGGTGCTGCTGCTGAGGCGGTTGTTCTTGTCGTAGACGGCGGTGGTCGACTTGCCCGCGGCGTCCGTTGTCTTGACGACGTTGTTGTTGGCGTCGTAGCCGTAGCCGGTGGTGTGGCCCAGCGGGTCGGTGACCACGGACGGCCGGTTGATCGCGTCGTACGTCGTCTTCGTCTTCGCGCCGGTGGGGCCGGTGGTCAGCGTCAGGTTGCCGGCCGCGTCGTATTCGTATGTCGTGGTGTAGGCGGCCGGGTCGGCGCCGGAGACGTTGCCGCGCGCCGAGACACTGGTGAGAAGACGGCCCGCCTTGTCGTACGTGTAGGTGGTCTTCCCGCCCTCGGCGTCGGTGCGCGACGCGAGGCGTCCGCTGGGGTCGTAGGCGCGGGTGAGGCTCTTGCCCGCCTGGTCGGTGGTGCGGGTCAGGTTCCCGGCGTCGTCGTGGCCGAGGGTGGCGGTGTCGCCCGCCGGGTTGCGCACCGACGAGAGCTGCTCGGCGCCGTTGTACTCGTAGGCCGTCGTGCGGCCGAGCGCGTCCTTGGCCGTGCTGAGCAGGCCGCGGCCGTCGTAGGTGTACGTCGTGGTGTACGCGTCCGGGTCGGCACCGGAGACGTTGCCGCGCGGGTCGGTCCTGGTCAGGACGCGGCCCGCCTTGTCGTGCGTGAACGTCGTCTTCTCGCCGAGGGGCGTGGTGACCGACGTCCGGTTGCCCGCGGAGTCGTAGCCGTACGTGGTGACCTTGCCGCGCGGGCTGGTCACCGTCTCCAGCTGACCGAACCCGGTGTACTTGTAGAGGGTCTTGCCGCCCGTCGGGTCCGTCGCCGACGTAAGCCGGTTCGCGGTGTATCCGTAGATCGTCTTGTGGCCGCGGCCGTCGGTGTGGCTGGTGAGGTTGCCTGCGGTGTCGTAGCCCCAGCTCTCCTTGTAGCCGAGCGCGGCCGGGGAGGTGCGGGTCTCCATCCGGCCCGCGCCGTCGTACGTCATCTCGGTGGTGTTGCCGCGCTGGTCGGTGATGGCGCTGGGGCGCAGCTTGCGGTCGTAGTCGTAGGTGATGCTCTTGCCGTACGGGTCGACCGTCTTCATCAGGACGTTCGCCGCGTACACGTCGGTCCACACACCGCCGTCGGGCGCGGTGGTGTGGGACTCGCCGCTCTTGCCGTCCCAGGTGAACGTGGTGGTCTTGCCGCGCTGGTCGGTCTGCGACTTCACGCGGCCCGCGCTGTCGTAGACGTTCTTGACCTCACCGCCCGCGGGGTCGGTGTAGGATTTCAGGCGCTTGTCCGTGTCGTAGGTACGCGTACGAGGACCTGCGGCCCGCCGGGTCGGTGACCGAGGTCAGCAAGCCGCCGGTGTAGCCGTACGAGACCGACGTGCCGTCAGGCAGCCTCACCTCGGACAGCAGGCCGCCGGTGCCGGGCGTGAAGGTGGTGGTGCGGCCGCCCGCGTCCTTGACGGAGGCGAGCTTGCCCGAGGCGTAGGTCAGGCTGAGGCCCTTGCCCGCCGCGCCGACAACGGAGGTCAGCAGACCGCCGCTGTCGAAGGTGCGCGCGGTGTGGTCGGGCGTGGTGACCGTGTATGTGCCGGCGCCCTCGACCAGCTTGGCCGCCGAGCCCGCGGGGGCGGTGTACGTGCCGTCGCTCGCCTGCGTGAACACGAACGACGCCCCGTCCCCCGTCCGGTACGTCGCCTTGCCCGTCGCGAGGGTGAGCCGCGCGTCGAAGGGTGTCGTCCAGCCGCGCCCGAGGAGGCCGGTGGCGGTCACGTCGGAGCGGTAGGTGCGCTCCAGCGTCAGCGGTACGCCGGGCCCCGTCAGGGAGGCGTCGGTGAGCTGCTCGTAGAACACGCCGGTCGCCGTGTTGACGGGGTCTGCGCGGTGGGCCTGGGCGTAGCAGGTGCAGATGCCCGCGGCCGCGCCCGGGATGCCGGGCGTGTAGAACGCCTCCACCAGCGGCGACTTGGTGCCGCCCGGGCTTGAGGAGCCGTCGGAGCTGTTGAGGAAGACCCAGGCGTAGTACTTCTTGCCGTCCTGAAGGATGCCGCCCAGCTGGCTGCCCGCCCACCAGAAGCACTGGTCGGTCGGGTAGGAGTTGCTCGACCACCAGTCGTAGCACCAGGCGCCGGAGTCGGGGGTGTCCCCCTGGGGGTTGTCCGTGGCCTTCTTGATCTCCTTCTGGACGATGGGCTTGCCCGCCTCGTCCATCACGTAGAGCCACAGGCCGCTGTACGTCGATCCCCGCTTCGGCAGCTTCACCTGCCCGCCGATCGACAGCATGCCGGGGTAGGCGCTCGCCCAGGCCGACACCGAGGTCGGGTTCCCGGGCGCCGCCACGAGCCGCCGGGCGGGCGCCTCGGCGGCGGGGCCGCGATCGATGCCCTGTTTGCCGCGCACCGGTTCGGGGAGGCGGTGAGGTGTGCCACCCTTGGCCGTCCGCTCGGGGGCGTTCATGTAGGCCCGCATGGGCGACACTTGGTGCCGCTTCTTCGTGAGCTGAGCGCGGCGCTCGGCCAGTGTCATGGCCTTGGGCGGGTCGGGCAGGTCTTCCGCCGTACGCGGCTCGACCTGGGCGACGCCCGCCGCGGACGCGGCGTCGGACCGGTCAGGGAACACCGCCCAGGAGGGGGCGGCGTTCGCCGTCGAGAGAAGGACGAAGGCCAGGAAGGCCAGGACGAGTCTTCGCGCTTGTGAGCGCATGGTCATCACCTGTGAGGCAGCAGTGGACAGAGCCTCGGTGATGTTGGTCCGCAAACCGTTCGCACTAACGCGCGAGAACGGGTTCGGCCGGATGTCGACGGCGGGTCGGAGAGGGCGAAGGGGGAACGTTTCTGCTCGGGGAGCCGAGCTCCGGAGAGCCTGGGGTCAACTTGGCGTGAACACAACTGCCCGGTGGGGCCGGGGCGTGTGATGCCGAGGGGGCGGCGCAAGCTTGCCCGCTACTTGGGTGCGGACGAGGCTTTGTGGGACGAGCGTTTCGTGCACTACCTGCATGATGATCCAGGCGAACGAGGCACAATGTGGCTGCGTTTGGTGCCTGCCTCGTTCACCGCGACGGATCTCAGTTACTCCGTTGCGCCGTGATGGTGGATTTCGTGTCGTTGTTCTGCTGCGCCTTGGTGCGGGCCAGGCGGTAGGACTCGGTTCCGGTCTCGATAATGGTGGCGTTGAACGTGAGGCGGTCAACGATCGCTGCGCAGAGCCGTGGGTCGGTAAAGGTCCGTCTCCAGCCGGTGAACGCCTCGTTGGAAGCGATCGCGATGCTGTTCTTTTCC